>NZ_JBNGHF010000054.1:0-27516 GCF_050611805.1 Methylotuvimicrobium sp. | reverse complement strand
CGCTTACCGCTTACCGCTTACCGCTTACCGCTTACCGCTTACCGCTTACCGCTTATTCTGTGGTCTAATGATATTAATAATAAATGGAGAACATACATGCTCAAACAAGAATTAGTGGACGAACTCAATATTTTGCTGCATTACAATCTGACGACGACACTCGAGGGAATCAAAATCCATAAGGATGCCGATGCCTCTGTAATCGATGCAGTAGCGCGTTTGTACCAAAAGGGCTTAGTAACGCAAGCAGATGGCGGATATTTGACCGACCTTGGTCGAACGGCAGCCGAGCATGCGCAAGCTTGTCATATTATTCTTACCTCCGGTTGAGGTTGTTGCTTACGGGGTTTCAGGAGGCTTAAACGATGAAAGTATTTTTATTATTCTCCGGTAGCGGCACGATGGTTGTGATGACGGATCGTTCGCAAGTCGACGATCCGTCTTTTTTAGCGGTGCTGGCAGGCAAGGGCGTCGAAAAGTTTGTGGTCTATGAAATTCCGGTGCCGTTAGCCAGAGAGCGTTATGGACATCATTTCGAAAAGGCCGAACAAGAATTGAGTGCGGATCGTCCTTTACGAGTGCTCGATTATAACGGCGAACGCGCAATGCGTTTGTTTCGATTCGCCGAATTGGGCGCTGTGGTCATGCATGAGCCGGAAGGATATACGGAGCAAAAAAGTTTTTGATGGCCCCGTCTCTTTTATTTCAAATGCGCTTGTCGCTTATGTATGTCCTACAAGGCTAATTTCTCACGCCGATTGACTCGAAGTCTGGTGATTTGATTGCGGTTCTTGTATAGTTCGCCGCTTTTTTCCGGATATAAACTATGGTGAAAACCGATGTCGTCGTAATCGGTGCGGGCGCTTCGGGGTTAATGAGCGCCATCGAAGCAGGTAAGCGCAAGCGCAATGTGAAAGTGTTGGAATTAGCCGCAAAGCCCGGTAAAAAGATTCTGATGTCCGGAGGCGGACGCTGTAACTTCACCAATTATTCGGTTGAGCCGGACAATTATATTTCACATAATCCGCATTTTTGTAAATCGGCCTTGAGTCGATTTACACAATGGGATTTTCTGGATTGGGTTCAGCGTTATCGCATCCCTTATCACGAGCGAGAATTCGGTCGTTTGTTTTGTAACGACAGCGCTAAGGATATTCTTAACATGCTGTTGACCGAGTGCGATTCGGTCGGTGTCGACATTAGTTTGAATACCCACATTGAAGCCATTGAGCATCGTTCCGATGGACAATTCCTGATTAACACCAAGCTGCAAAATTATTTATGCCGTTCGCTAGTGATTGCTACCGGCGGTCTGTCGATTCCTAAAATGGGAGCGACGCCTTTCGGCTATAAAGTCGCCGAACAATTCGGTATTAAAGTTTGGCCGACCTCGGCGGGCTTGGTTCCGTTTACGCTGCAACCGGACGACAAGCACCGATTATCCGAACTTTCCGGTATCGCACTGTTATGCCGGGTGAGTTGTTTAGAGCAAAGTTTTACCGAGAATTTGTTGTTTACCCATAGGGGATTAAGCGGTCCGGCGATGCTGCAGATTTCCAACTACTGGCGTCCCGGACAGTCATTGACGATCGATTTGTTACCTGAGACCGATCTTGCCGAGCATCTTTGGCAGCTTAAAACGACAAAGTCTAAGGCCGCGTTAAAGACCGTGCTAGTCGAATTGTTGCCGAAACGTTTAATCGCCTGTCTAATCGAAGAAAAGTTGCTAAACAGTAATATGGCGGATTTATCGACTGCTAAAATCGATGTTATTACTGACTGTATCAGCCATTGGACGATCAAACCGAACGCGACGGAAGGCTACCGCACCGCCGAAGTGACGATTGGCGGCGTCGATTGTAACGCAATTTCATCGAAAACGATGGGCTGCCATGATGTGCCGGGTTTGTATTTCATTGGCGAAGTGCTCGATGTGACCGGTTGGCTCGGCGGTTATAACTTTCAATGGGCATGGTCGTCGGGTTGGTGTGCCGGGCAATATGTTTAAGCGGCTTGAAACCGATGATATCGTCCCCATAGTCCCGGATACTGCATCCATTGAAAAGATTATTAGTAATTATTCAGCATAAGTCATGTATGAGAAGGTGTCAGGCATTGATTTATAAGGCTGTCTGCAACAGGACGTTGCAGTCAGAGCTTACAGGGATGTATTCACCCAGCACCTAAATACCATAATCCATTTGCTATGATAAACAATTTTGGATTATTTAGGTGCTGGGTTCACGCGTCCTTAGAAATCAATGCCTGACACCAACCTACCGCATGCGCTGAATAGTTACGATTATTATTGTTTAAATCATCATGAAAAAGTTGTTCAACAAAAGTTTAATCACGAACTTGCTGGCGGTTTTGATCGTTGTTACCGGCTATGTGTGCCCGGTACAGCAAGATTTAATGAAAGCGGTCGGTTTTTTTGCATTGTCGGGTGCGATTACTAATTGGTTGGCCGTGCATATGTTGTTTGAAAAAGTGCCGTTGTTATATGGCTCCGGTGTCATCCCCAATCGCTTCGAGGAGTTTAAATCGTCGATCAAGCTTCTGATGATGCAGCAGTTTTTTACCGTCGAAAATGTCGAGCAATTTATCGAGAAAGAAGAGCGGGAGGGCGGCAAGGTTTTGAATTTAGAACCGATACTAAATGCGGTCGACTATGACCGGGTTTACGAGGGTCTGGTGGCTTCGATCATGAATTCTTCGTTCGGCGGCATGTTGATGATGATGGGGGGAGAAGACGCATTGAAGCCGCTCAAAGAGCCTTTTACAGAGAAAATGAAGCTTATTTTAACCGAAACGGTTGATTCGGAGCGCTTCAAAGAAGCTTTACATCATAGCTTGGACGCTCATAAGATTGGCGAGGATATTGTCGTCAAAATCGAGACGGTTATCGATAAGCGCTTGAATCAATTAACGCCTCAGCTAGTCAAGGAGATCGTGCAGACTATTATCCGTAAACACTTGGGCTGGCTTGTAGTTTGGGGCGGTGTTTTCGGCGGCTTGATCGGTGCCGCATTCAGTTTTATATAATCATGAGCGGCATTCAGTTACATTACGAAAGCTTCGGTGAAGAGGGCGCGCCGCCAATGGTTATCTTGCACGGCTTCTTAGCTTCGTCTCGCAACTGGAGGCAAGTTGCCAAGCGTTTATCCCAGCGATTTCGTGTTTATGTGCCGGATCAGCGCAATCATGGTGCATCGCCCCATGCCGAGCGCATGGACTATCCGCTGATGGCATCCGATCTGGCGACATTTATGGATCGTCTGAATTTAGAATCGGCTACCTTGCTTGGACATAGCATGGGCGGCAAGACCGCGATGTGGTTCGCGCTCAACTATCCCGAGCGGGTGTCGCGTTTGTTAGTCGCGGATATTGCGCCGGTCGCTTATCAACACAATTTCGATCGTATTATCGAGGCGCTTGACCGCTTGCCTTTGGCATCGCTTTCGAATCGTAAACAGGCTGACGATTTTTTGTCTAAGGCGATTCCCGATATTGGCTTCAGGCAATTTTTATTGCAAAACTTGATATTGCGGGATGGACAGTATGCTTGGCGCATCAATCTGGATTATTGCCAACAGTCGGCCGATTATATCGTCGGTTTTCCTTCCGTCGAGGGAATGGAGGGGTTTGTCGGAAAGGTATTGTTCATAACCGGAGAAAATTCCACTTATTTTCGGCCCGAAGCCGTTCCGGCATTGTTCCCTAACGCGGCTGTCGCAACAATTGCGAATGCCGGGCATTGGTTGCATGCCGAACAGCCCGAGTGCTTCGTCAAGGTAGTCGAGGATTTTGTCATGGATCAGTTTAAATAAGGCTATGTTCGCGTTAGCAGTTGAAACGGTTCTCTTTGCTACTAAATAAGCCATTTAGGAAATAGTCTATGATTGCTTTCCAAAACACTGAGCGTGGAAGAGGGTACGATTACTCGCTTGGCAGGACGCCGTGAATACATCCATGTAGGCTTGACGGCGGCTTTCCCTGCCGCCGACACCTGTCAATCGAGCAACCGTACCCTCCTTACAACCATTAGCGCGATATTGAAAAAAAGAAAGTTACTAAGAGTTGTATCCTTGGATTTCATGTTGGCTTTCAGTTTATAAAGTATCAACTATTAACGCATACATAGCCTTAAATAATCCGCCTAGTTGCCGATATTATCTGTATATGGATAAAAAACGACCGGGTTATGAATATGAAACTTTTTAGTGGGTTGATTGTATTATTATTGATTGTTTCGACTGCCAAGGCTTATGCCGAGTTTTACGAAGTGCCGATGATGGATGCAAAATGGGACGTTGAAAGCGCTCAATCGGAATGCCTTCTTAAACAAACCGTCCCCAATTATGGCGTGGCGGTGTTCAGCCATCGATCCGGGGCTGCGTTAAAATTCTCATTGCAGGAAAGACGAGTCAAGGACGATATCATTAAGGCGAATGTCATCGAAGCAACAGCGCCATGGATACATAGCGAGTTGGCGTCACCTAATCATGCGGTATATTTGGACGGTGCAGCGCATGGCCGAGATTTTGATCGACTCAGTGTCTATGGAAATGCAGCAGAAGATATGCTCGATGCATTATTGCGAGGTAACGCGCCGACCTTTGTCTACGTGCGGGCATCGACGGTCTTAGATATGCGCGAAATTAGGGTGTCGGTATCGCCGATTAAGTTTTTGGAAAGCTATGATGATTTTGTTCAGTGCCGGGAAAAATTGTTACATAGTCGTTCAAGAGTAGTTTATTGAAAATTTGCCTTATCAGGATTATTTTTGCTGATACCCCTAGATCAAAATTCGGCAACGGGGTGTTCGTCAAAGGACGCCGTGAACCCAGCACCAAAATTATCCAAGAAAATTATCCACAGACAATGGGTTATGAAATTTAGGCGCTGGATGAATCCGTCCATGCTCTATGCCAGCACCCGGGCCTCCTTAGGCACTGCCAAAATTCGAAGTGCGAAAGGTATAAACAACCATCAGTATTGAATCTAACCGGCATTTGACAATAAAAAAATTCCAGTCATGCTTGATTGCCGAGGGCGATCAGTGTGCTATTGGTTAATAATTGTCCAAGAGTATTAAAAACGGGTTAAAATGCTCTGCGAATTAAGTTAGACTTACTGAAAAGTATTGGTATAGTGTATTCATAGTTTATTTAGGCTAGCTAAAAATAATAAGGAGAAAGCGGATGTCGAAAGGGCAAAATTTGCAGGATAATTTTTTAAATACACTCAGAAAAGAGCATACCCCTGTATCGATTTTTTTAGTGAACGGAATCAAGCTGCAAGGTCGTGTCGATTCGTTCGATCAATATGTCATTATGCTAAAGAACACGGTCAGCCAAATGGTTTATAAACATGCCATTTCAACGATCGTTCCAGGAAAGCCCGTAAAAATCACCCGTGATAACGAACTCATTGAAGATTAACGATACAAGGAGCGCTTGATTGTTTGAGCGTCCAAATGCCGGTGAACGGGCCGTGCTCGTTCACCTCACCTTACATACTTCACCCGAAGACCTTTCGGAATTGAAAGAATTGGCTAAGTCGGCGGGCGCCGATCCGGTTTATGTGTTGACCGGCAGTCGGCAAAGCCCCGATTCGAAATATTTTATCGGTACCGGCAAGCTTGAGGAGCTCAAGCAGGCTATTAGCGATTATTCGGCCGATATCGTCTTGTTTAATCATCCTTTGTCACCAAGCCAAGAGCGCAACCTCGAAAAAGCGTTGGAAGTTCGTGTGGTCGATCGCAATGGTTTGATCTTGGATATTTTTGCGCAGCGGGCGCAGACTTTCGAAGGCAAGCTTCAAGTCGAATTGGCTCAATTGCGACATTTATCCACTCGCCTGATTCGCGGCTGGACGCATTTGGAGCGGCAAAAAGGCGGGATCGGCTTAAGGGGGCCCGGCGAAACACAGCTCGAAACCGACCGCAGGCTTTTGGGGGGGCGGATCAAGCAAATTCAACGCCGCTTGAATAAAGTTGCCAAACAGCGACATCAAGGGCGAAGTAAACGTAAAAAAGCTGAAGTTCCATCGGTTTCGCTGGTCGGTTATACCAATGCGGGGAAGTCGACGCTATTCAATACATTGACCGGCGCGGAAATTTATGCGGCCGACCAGTTATTTGCGACGCTCGATCCGACTTTGCGCCAATGCGTATTGCCTAATAATGCCGAAATTGTCTTGGCCGATACCGTCGGATTCATTCGGCATTTGCCTCATGAGTTGGTTGCCGCTTTCAGATCAACATTACAAGAAGCTAGCGAGGCTAATCTACTTCTGCATGTGATCGATGCTAATGCCGAAGACCGCGATGAAACTATCGCCCAGGTCAATCAGGTTTTAGAGGATATCGAAGCGGATGAAATCAGACAGCTGCAAGTGTTTAATAAAATTGACCTTTTGCCGGATATAGAGCCGCATATCGATAGGGATGATGAAGGTAATGCTCTGAGAGTCTGGTTGTCGGCCGAAACCGGTGCGGGTATTGATTTGCTTTATCAGGTATTAGCCGAAATTTTTGCTTCCAGCAAAGTGCGACGACAGATCAATCTTTTGCCAACTCAAGGCGACGTTCGAGCGAAGCTTTTCCGTCTGGGGACGGTCCTCGAGGAAGAAGTGAGCGATACGGGAGGATGGGATTTACTAGTCGAAATCGATAAAAAGCATTTGGGTGTTTTGAAATCGCTTGATAAGTTGGAGGCGTAGTATGAATATTCTTATCTCGATAGGTGGGTTTGTACAAAGGCGGTTTTTTTAGGATAATCGCCGACTTGATGATTATCCATATCCAAATGTTTTTTGCTCTTTTCGTGTTCGCGGTTTTTATCGGAAGCAGTCAATAACAATAAGGGTAAAACATGAGAGCCAAAAATAATTTTTGTTTAAATTTATATGTTTATTAAGTGATTGAAGCGGTTGCGAATGTTGATTATTCGTATCGTCGATTTTTTATTTTACTGTAATAGACGTCTTTTTAATGTTTAATTTAAGAAAATCCAAATGGAGCATAGCTATGTCCTGGAATGAGCCTGGCGGCGGTAAAAAAGATCCTTGGAGCGGTCGTGGAGGAGACGATAAAGGTCCTCCGGATCTGGATGAAGCGATCAGAGCGCTTCAGGAAAAGATCGGCGGAATTTTTGGCGGCGGTGGCGGTGGCGGCAGTTCGCCGGGCGGATCGATGAAAGGTTTCGGGTTTCTTGTTGGAGGCGCTGTCGTTCTATGGGGGCTAAGCGGCTTTTATATCGTCGACGAAGGTAATCACGGCGTCGTTACGCGTTTCGGTAAATATACCGAAACGACGCAAGCCGGTTTGAATTGGCACATTCCTGCTCCGATCGAAAGCGTCGAATTAGTAAATGTCAGACGACAACGTTTTATCGAAGTCGGTTATCGTAGTGGCGGCTCTCAACAGACTTTAGGATCGGTGCCGAAAGAAGCATTAATGTTGACTAAGGACGAAAACATCGTCGATGTCCGTTTGGCTGTGCAATATCAAGTCAAGGATGCGAAGGATTTCCTGTTCAATGTCGTTAGCCCTGAGATCACACTAAAACAGGTGACCGAAGCGGCTCAGCGTGGAGTGGTTGGGTCGAGTAAAATGGACTTTGTCTTGACTGAAGGACGTACTGAAATTGTGGCGCAAATCAAGGAGGAAATTCAAGATGTCATGGATTCTTATGAATCTGGCGTCCAAATAACCAGTGTCAACTTGCAGGATGCTCAGCCGCCTGAGCAAGTTCAGGGTGCGTTTGAAGATGCGATCAAGGCTCGAGAAGATCAGCAGCGTTTGATCAATGAGGCGGAAGCATACTCGAACGATGTGATACCGAAAGCGCGCGGCGCCGCGGCAAGAAAAATGGAGGAAGCCGAAGGTTATAAGCAGCAGGTGATAGCTCGTGCTGAAGGTGAAACCAGTCGTTTCTTGGCATTGCTCGGGGAATATAAAAAGGCCCCCGAGGTGACTCGCAATCGCTTGTACATCGAATCGATGCAAAGTGTATTGACCCATTCGAATACCGTTTTTCTCGATGTAAAAGGCGGTAATAATTTGATGTATTTACCTTTGGATAAATTGATTAAACAATCTCCAACGGAAGAATCCGCGCCAAAGCCTCAAACCGGCAGCGTGACGCAAACTAGGCCGCTCGATCCGGTTTTTCGAACTACTACTCGCGGTCGTGAAGGAAGGGGACGCTAATGACTTTGAATAAACTTTTAATCGGTGTGGCCGCAATTCTATTTCTTGGATTGATGTCCATTTTTACCGTATCGGAAACCGAGAAAGCGATTAAATTCAAATTGGGTGAAATCGTCAAAGACGACTACGAGTCCGGCATTCACTTTAAATGGCCAATCGTCAATAATGTCAAAAAATTCGATAGTCGTATTCAAACGATGGATACCACGCCTGAGCGTTTTTTGACCGCCGAGAAGAAAAACGTCATCGTCGACTCTTTTGTTAAATGGCGTATAGGTAATGTCAAGGCGTTTTATACGGTAGTTGGCGGCGATATTAATCAGGCCAATTTAAGACTGGATCAAATCATCAAGGATGCTTTTCGTAGCGAATTCGGTAAACGCGATATCACGCAGTTGGTCGCGACCGACCGAAAAATCATTCGGGAAATCTTGATTGATAAAACTAGAGAGATCGCGGCGGATTTAGGTCTCGATATCATCGACGTTCAAGTCAAGCGTATCGATTTACCGTCTGATGTCAGTAGCTCGGTGTTTAGAAGGATGGAAGCCGAACGTGAGCGGGTAGCCAGGGAGTTTCGCTCTCAAGGTTCCGAAGCCGCTGAACGTATTCGATCCGATGCCGATAGACAACGTGTCGTAATTCTTGCCGAAGCCTTTAGAGAGGCCGAGAAGCTGCGAGGCGAAGGCGATGCGATTGCGGCCGATACTTATGCTAAAGCGTTTACAAGAGATTCGGAATTTTACAGCTTTTACCGTAGTATCAATGCTTATAAAGATACCTTCAGTGATTCCGACCGATTGATGGTCATCGATCCGGAATCGGAGTTCTTTAAGTACTTCAAGTCTCAGAAATAAAGATTGGTAAAATTTATTGTTCAATCAAGTCGATTGGACATTTGACAGAACTAACGCTCCGTCTTTACGGGGCGTTTTGTTTGAGTGGGTATGTAAAAAATGCAACAAAAAAATACTTGGCTTTTGCCCGACGGTATCGAAGAGGTCTTGCCGGCTGAAGCCAAGCACCTGGAAACTCTTAGGCGCAAGTTATTGGATGTCTTTTCGTGTTGGGGATATTCGTTAGTCATTACGCCAATGATCGATTATTTGGATTCTCTGTTGACCGGGTCCGGTCATGATTTGGATCTCCAAACTTTTAAATTAACCGATCAGCTTAGTGGTGAAATGTTAGGTATTCGTGCCGATATGACGCCGCAAGTTGCGCGTATCGATGCACATAACCTTAATAATTGTACGCCTGCCCGGTTATGCTATGTCGGAACGGTATTGCATACGCTTGGGGATCCGCTGGAAAAAACTCGTAGTCCCATGCAGATCGGTGCGGAACTATACGGTCACGAAGGCCGTGAGAGCGATATCGAAGTGATTTCGTTGATGTTGGAAATGTTGGCGATGTCAGGTTTGAAAAACGTTCATCTGGACTTGGGGCATGTCGGTATTTATCGAGCCTTATCGGAACAGGCTGAATTGACCGATGCCGACGAATCGGCATTGTTCGATGCGTTGCAGCGAAAAGCGCGACCGGAAATCCGAGAACTCATCGAAGGATTGGCTCTCGATGAACAACTGAAATCAATGTTGCTCAAGTTGTCGGAACTCAATGGTGGTTACGAAACCCTTGAGCAAGCACGAGCCGTGTTTGCCGATGCCGGCGATGCCGTAAAACAGGCCTTGGCAGATTTGCAAATGATTGCCGATCAAATGGCGGTCGCTTTTCCTGATTTGCCGTTGAGTTTCGATTTGGCCGAACTCAGAGGATATCGCTATCATACCGGCGTCGTGTTTGCGGCTTTCATGCCGAGCGTAGGGCGCGAGATAGCTAGAGGCGGACGCTACGACAATATCGGCGAAGTCTTCGGAAGAGCTCGGCCTGCTACGGGCTTCAGTGCCGATTTAAAATTATTGTCGGTTTTGAGTAAGGACATTATTCCGCTTGAGCGACCGGAAATTATTTTTGCCCCCGCTTCCGAAGACAGGGAGTTGGCCGAAAAAATTCGGGATTTACGTGCCGAAGGTCGTACCGTGATCCGTGAATTACCCGGACAGACCGAAAACTACAAAGAGATTGGATTTACTTCGATCTTGGAAAAAAATAATACCAATTGGATTGTTAAGGCTATCGCTTAATTTTGGAATCATCATGGGAAAAAATGTTGTAGTCATCGGCACTCAATGGGGTGACGAAGGAAAGGGTAAACTGGTCGATTTGCTGACCGATCAGGCGGACGCAGTCGTTCGTTTTCAAGGCGGTCATAACGCGGGTCATACCTTGGTTATTCAAGGACAAAAAACCGTGTTGCATTTGATACCGTCCGGTATTCTGCGAAAAGATGTGCAATGCATGATCGGTAACGGCGTGGTATTGGCGCCGAATGCGCTGCTGGAAGAGATTGAAATTCTCGAGAAAGCCGGCATTTCGGTCAAGGATCGCTTATTGATTAGCGAAGCCTGTGCGTTGATCCTGCCGATTCATGTCGCGATCGATCAGGCCCGCGAACTGGCGCGCGGAAACAAGGCCATCGGCACGACCGGGCGCGGCATCGGACCGGCTTATGAAGACAAAGTCGCGCGAAGAGGTTTGCGCGCCGGTGACCTATTTGATGTCGGCAGCTTCAGCGACAAACTAAAAGAGTTGCTGGATTATCACAACTTCATGCTGACAAATTATTATAAAGTCGATGCGGTCGATTTTAACCAAGCACTCGACGAAGTTCTGGCTCAAGGCGAACAACTCAAGCCGATGTTGGCCGATGTCGGCGACGTGCTTTCAAAATATCAAAGTGCCGGTAAAAAAATATTGTTCGAAGGTGCACAAGGTGCGTTGCTCGATATCGATCACGGGACCTATCCTTATGTGACATCGTCGAATACGACGGCTGGAGGCGCCTCGACCGGAACCGGCGTCGGTCCGCTGAATCTCGATTATGTATTGGGTATTACCAAGGCTTATTCGACCCGGGTCGGCAACGGTCCTTTCCCAACCGAATTAATGAACGATGTCGGCGAGCATCTCGGGGTGAAAGGTCATGAGTTCGGCGCGACGACCGGACGCAAACGCCGGACCGGTTGGTTCGATGCAGTATCGATGCGTAAATCCGCGCAATTGAACAGTTTGACCGGCATTTGCCTGACTAAGCTCGATGTGCTCGACGGCCTCGAAAAGATCGGCATTTGTACCGCTTACAAACTGGATGGCGAATTCACCGAAACCGCTCCGTTAGGTGCCGACCGTTATCAGGCTTGCGAAGCGATCATCGAGGAAATGCCGGGCTGGAGCGAAAGCACCGAAGGTGTGACCGAATACGATAAGCTTCCCGAAAACGCGAAAGCCTATATCAAACGCATTGAAGAATTGGTCGGCGTCAAAGTAGCGATCCTCTCGACCGGTCCCGACCGCGACGAAACCATCATGCTCGAGCATCCGTTCAGCATCGATTGACACAAAGCTCCCCACAGAAACGTCTGGTTTATTCCGGGCGTTTCCGATGATCCCATCGGCAAGACTGAGCGCCCGGCTTTTTATATAGTCAAAATATTAGCTAACTTTATAGCTATCGTTCGTAAGTTCCCACCCATTCGGCTTTGTCGAGAATATGTCCTTGCATCGCCTGTTCAAGTTCGGCTTTAGTGGGCTCATTGAGGTTCGGTAGTTCGATATCTAAGGCATAGAGTTTATGAAAATAACGGTGCCGGCCGATCGGCGGGCATGGCCCCCGGTAGCCGGTTTGTTTCCAGTCGTTTTTGCCTTGCAAGGTTCCTTCGGGCAACGCATCGGCGCCAACGCCTTGCGGAAGTTCCAATGCTGTGGACGGGATGTTGTAGAGCACCCAATGTACCCAGGTCATTTTCGGGGCTACCGGGTCCGGCGCGTCGGGATCATCGACGATCAGCGCCAGCGTTTTGGCGTTTGCCGGTATTCCGGACCAAGTTAATGCCGGTGAGATATCGTCTCCGTCGCATGTGAAAGTTTTGGCGATCGGGCCGTGTTCGTTGAAATCGGGGGATTGAAGTTTAAGGCTCATGGTTTGGGCTCCTTCGGCGGCGGCGAGACCGTAAGAACAGACGGTTATCAGGCTCAACAACAATAACAGCAAGCAAAAAGAAACGGAAATAGCTTGTCTAGGCATCGGGAATCTCCTCGTTATGTGAAATTCTTAACGCCCAACATAAACCGTCGGCTCGTGTCCGGCAAGCTTTTCGTTAATTCGGAGCCTGTCAAGGCTTTTCGATTGCAAAAAAATCAAAAAATAATTTGACCATAACTGGCTTATACACACCAAGCGAATTAAGCGATTTTTGGGGCGAAAATCATAAATCAAGGACTTACAGAAATCGGAATTGATTCGTAAGTTATTGATTTAATGAAAATATGAGACTTGTATAAAAAATGATCAATTTAACAAAACCGTAATAATTGCGCGGCATCGAAGCATTCATCATCAAGATATGCACAGAGTTATCCACAGGTTTTGTGGGTAACTGAAATTAACTAATCAACAGTGAGACTTAGCCGATTTTCGTGAAATGATTTTAAGAATCGCGCGTAATTCGTCATTATCCTAAAAAGATCAGTTGGCATGTGTTGTAGGTCGTTCGTGCTGAGCCAAGTCGAAGCATGAAGGGTCTACAATACTTTCACCGACCTGGTGAAGCCTCAAACTACCGTTCACCCTTCGACAGGGCTCTCCTGAGCGTAGCCGAAGGGCTCAGGGCGAACGATAGTTTGAGATACTCAAATGATCTTTTTAGGTTAAAAGCCTGCCATCCTTGGCGGAATGACGGGCTCCCCTTAACTTAATGGTAGTGATGGAGGGCCTTGGGAAATGAGGAAAAGTATTTTTAACGCGTTTGCCTTGCATTTAAGCGCCTTTCGGATGAAACCTTATAAAAGTCGTGGTCAGTCGTGGTCAAGCGCGCATTAAAATAACTACCAATTAAAAAGCAAAAGAGATCGGGTTATTTTTCTTACCGTCGGTTCAATAAAGAATTAAGAAGATTATCGGCGCTTTGGAATGCTGGAAAGATTTGCTTACCGTAAGGCTGACAGGATTCTAGACGCTCCCCACTTAGTAAGCATTCTGAATCCTGTCAGCCACCCTTCGACAAGGCTCAGGGCGAACGGGATTTAGAATGCTCAACTGATTTCTTTAGGTTCAAGGTGCATATTGTGGCGCATGGCGGCAGAGAGAGTAAGACGGCCGTTATTCTTAACGGCGTCGATCTCGGTTTTTTTTTCAATCAACCGCGTGATGATGTGTTTGCCGATTTGTTCGGCCTTAAAATTAAGTTTGTTGCGGGTAAGTTGGTACTCACGGAATGGCGCATGGCTTGGATGTGATTATCGATGCGGCCGAAATGTTGCGGGGTCGTGATGGCATTTCTGGTTCCCACGGAGGACCGCGTGGAAACGAGGAAAACGCCGTTCTCCCCAGGTGATCATGACGGCGAGCGCAGAGCATGGGAAATATACCTATCGGAGATCAAAATTCGGCACCGGGGTGCCCGTCAAAGGACGCCGTGAACCCAGCACCTAAATTATCCAACGCAATTAATCATGGCCATTGAGTTATGGAATTTAGGTGCTGGGTGAATACGTCCCTGTAGGCTCTATGCCAGCTCCATGCTGGCAAAGCCTTTGCCGAGCACCCCGGTGCCTCCTAAGGCACTGCCGAAATTTGAAGTGCGAAGGGTATATATACTCGGCGCTGCCGTTTGCTATCTTTATCGGGCCGATTAAGTCAATTTCTTGTATTTGATCCGGTGCGGATTGTCGGCATCGGTGCCTAAACGGCGATGGCGGTCGGCTTCGTAATCGGCGTAATTGCCTTCGAACCAGACCACTTGGCTGTCGCCTTCGAAGGCCAGCATGTGTGTCGCGATCCGGTCTAGGAACCACCTGTCATGCGAAATGACCACGGCGCAGCCGGGGAAGGCCAGGAGCGCTTCTTCAAGTGCGCGCAGGGTTTCGACGTCGAGATCGTTAGTTGGTTCGTCGAGCAGCAAGACGTTGCCGCCGCTTTTCAATAGCTTGGCCAGATGCACGCGGTTGCGTTCGCCGCCGGACAAATCGCCGATGCGTTTTTGTTGGTCGCCGCCTTTGAAGTTGAAGCGGCCGACATAGGCGCGCGATGGCGTTTCGTATTTACCGACCGTGATGATGTCGAGGCCGTCCGAAATTTCTTCCCAAACCGTTTTGTTCGGGTCTAGGTTGTCGCGCATTTGATCGACATAGGCCAGTTGTACGGTTTGACCGATTGTCACGGTGCCGGAGTCGGGTTGTTCAAATCCGGCCATCATACGGAACAGTGTCGTCTTACCGGCGCCGTTCGGGCCGATGATTCCGACAATCCCGCCCGGCGGGAGTTTGAAGCTCAAGTCGTTAATCAGTAATCTATCGTCGAATCCCTTGTTGATGTTATCGGCGTGAATCACGATATCGCCGAGGCGAGGGCCGGGTGGAATATAAATTTCTTGGGTTTCGTTACGTTTTTGCGCTTCTTGCGAAGATAGTTCTTCAAAGCGCGCCAAGCGAGCCTTGCTTTTCGCATGGCGGCCTTTCGGGTTGGAACGTACCCATTCCAATTCGGCCTTCATCGATTTCATTCGGGAAGATTCCTGGCGTTCTTCCAGTTCCAAACGTTTTTCTTTTTGTTCGAGCCAGCTCGAATAATTGCCTTCCCAAGGGATGCCTTGTCCGCGATCCAGTTCCAGAATCCAACCGGCGACGTTGTCGAGGAAGTAACGGTCATGCGTGACCGCGACGACGGTGCCGGAGTAATCGTGTAGAAAGCGTTCCAGCCATGCGACCGATTCGGCATCTAAGTGGTTGGTCGGTTCGTCGAGCAGCAGCATGTCGGGGTTGGATAGCAACAGTCGGCATAATGCGACGCGGCGTTTTTCACCGCCCGATAGTTTCGTGACATCGGCGTCCCAATCCGGCAGGCGTAGCGCATCGGCAGCGATTTCCAGCTTACGGTCTAGTTCCCAAGCGCCGGCCGCTTCGATTTTATCTTGGAGTTCGGCTTGTTCGGCCAGCAGGGCATCGAAGTCGGCATCGGGGTCGGCAAAGGCGTTGCTGACTTCGTCGAATCGGGTCAGTATCGCTTTGATTTCCGCTACGGCTTCTTCGACGTTGCCGCGCACGGTTTTGTTAGGGTCGAGTTGCGGTTCTTGTGGTAAGTAACCGATATGAATGCCTTTTTGCGGGATCGCTTCGCCTTCAATATCTTTGTCGATTCCGGCCATGATGCGTAATAGCGTCGATTTGCCCGAGCCGTTCAAGCCCAGCACCCCGATTTTGGCGCCGGGGAAGAAGGATAGCGAAATATCCTTTAGGATATATTTTTTGGGCGGGACAATTTTGCCTACCCGGTTCATTGAATATATGTATTGAGCCATTTTGTGATGGATTTCCGGTATGTGAGTGGAATGTAAGTATTCAGACCCCGCTGGCAAATTACTGCAATTCAGTTGTAATTGTTAGCTCCCCCTTGAAAAAGGGGGATTGAGGGGATTTATTTAAATATACTCATCGTAGATCAAAATTCGGCACCGGGGCGACCGTCAAAGGACGCCGTAAATACATCCATGTAGGCTCTATGCCAGCATCCATGCTGGCCCCTTACCTAGCGTTAGGTGAGGGGCCGATCACCCCAATGCCTCCTTAAGCATCGCCCAAATTTGAAGTGCGAAAGGTATAATCTCCCCTAGCCCCTCTTTCTCAAAGAGGTGGACTGAATACTTACGAAGGGTCTGAACAATTACAATGGAATTGGTCGTTCCTTATTATTTCACGTTATCGATGAATTTTTAAGTGTCGTTAAATAGACTAATCCACGTTCGCCTGCCTTCATGACTTGAGCATGGTTCCATTCGAATATCGGCCGGCAAAGAAAGGCAAAGCGGTTCATCCACGGTTTGCAGGTTGCGACGTGCCAATCGAATTCGAGCCGAGTCGACTCGGCATTGCCCGAAACTCGGCAATGTCCCGATCCGACCAAGTCGCCTTGAACCTTCACCGCGAGGTAGCGATGCTCAATGGCGCGTGTAACGGTCAACTCAATGACTAATCGGTAGGGTAGGCGTGTTTTCCAATAAATGCGCCGTTTATTATTAGGAATCTTCGATGCGCCGGACGAGATGTTTTCGACCGAATCGACATATCTCCACCAATCCGGCCAAGTTTCGGGGCGGATCAGATAGAACCACACCGTTTCGATAGGCGACGGAATGAGCCAAGTGGTGCTTAATGAAAAGTCGGGCATAATGACAGGCTCCGGTGCCGCATTTTGGTCTACGATCGGTATAATCTCTGATGCTGGATGGATTTAGAATAAACTGAAAAAATGAAATTTTCCTATAGTGTAACGGGTTATACGAATTGATAATGATATGTTTTAACCTAGTTTCGGCCAAGATGAGCTTACGTTTCCAACTAATTATCAGAATTTTGTTTTTATTCGTCTGTATATTGATACTAGGCGGTTCGATCGCGATTTGGCGGGCTCGGGAGGCGGTCACTGAAGAAGTCGGCTCTTCTCTAAACCTGGCATTGCAATTGGTTAAATTCGGATTTTCGAAACCGGCCTCCGCAACCATGAAGGAGTCGGATTGGATTTATTGGCTTAGCGCTTTACGAGAAACACGCCATTTGGATATCCGCGTTCAGCAACCGACCGGTGAAACGATTCAAGTGACCCGTTCGCTGCAAAGTGAAGACCAGCCCGACATGCCTCCGGGTTGGTTTGTAAGTTTGGTTACCGCCGATTATGCCGAAACGCACTATCCAATCGTGATGGCCGACGGCAAGGCATTGATGCTGATTATTCAGCCGAATCCGATGGATGAGACTGTCGAGGTTTGGCATGAAACGGTCGCTTTTTTTATTACCCTGTGCTTATTGATTATATTGATCTTTTTGGCGGTACACCAAACCCTGCATAAAACCCTGCGATTTATCGATACGATTGTCGATGGTCTCAGGCGTATCGAAACCGGACAATATCGGGATGTGTTGCCGAGGTTTTCGATTCAGGAATACGATAGTATCGCCGGGGCGATTAATCATATGGCCGGCGTGCTCGATAATACTCGTGAGGAAAATCGTGCCTTAACCAAGCATTCGTTGAAAATTCAGGAAGAGGAGCGCCGGCGTTTATCGCAGGAATTACATGACGAATTGGGTCAATCGTTGACGGCAATCAAGGTCATGGCGGTCACTGCTGCGCATGAAAAAGCCGATACCCGTCAAATTACAGAGTCGATCAGCCATATCTGCGATCATTTGATGGCTATCGTACGCTCGATGATGCATCAATTGCATCCATTGATTTTGACCGAATTAGGCTTGAAAGCCACGCTCGAAGATATGGTCAACCATTGGTCGGAAAGAAACCCTTGGCTGAATTTGACCATTGAGTGTCCGGACGAGTTGGATTCGCTTGATCAAAATGTTGCGATACAGATATTTCGTGTCATTCAGGAATGTTTGACCAACACAATCCGTCACGCCGAGGCCAAACACGTTAAAATAGTACTGGAAATTTTAGGCGAAAATCGTGATTGTTTGCATTTGGAGGTGGCCGATGACGGGCGCGGTTGCGATATCAATCGGATATCGTCAGGATTCGGGCTCAGAGGCATTCAAGAAAGGATTAAGTCGCTCGATGGCGAGCTTAGCGTCCGCTCGCAACCCGGTCAGGGCATGGCAGTTAGCGCAACGATACCTATTCTATGAAAAGTAAAATCAAAATTATTTTAGTCGACGATCATGCGGTTGTGCGCGCGGGGTTTCGAATGTTGCTCGGGACGCGAGATACGATCGAAATCGTTGCCGAGGCCGATCGAGGGGAGCAGGCGATTCAATTGATGCAGGAACATGCAGTCGATGTCGCCGTGATGGATCTATCGATGCCCGGCCTAGGCGGACTGGAGACGATACGGCGTATTTGTCAACGCGATAGTAAGGCTAAGATTTTGGTGTTTAGCGTGCATGATGAACAGGTCTATGTTAATAGAGCCATTGCGGCCGGAGCCAAAGGCTATATCAGTAAAAACAGTGCGGCGGCCAATCTTGCGATGGCAATAGAGCATATCGCAAATGGCGAAATTTACATCGAAGATGGTCTACTCAAGGATCAAACCGGAAAGTCGGATGTGATGGATTACCATGCAATTATCGAGGCGTTTTCGGCCCGGGAATTCGATGTATTCCGCTTACTTGCGAAAGGCATGACGGTACACAAAGTTTCCGAAGAGCTTTGTTTGGGCTACAAAACGGTCGCCAATTACGGCACGCAAATTAGAAATAAGCTCAAAGTTTCTACGCTGGCGGAACTGGCGCACATTGCGGTGATTTTGGGCTTGATGAAAAATTGAGCGGTTTGAGTTTCCTGGTTCCCACCTCTCCAGCGTGGGAATGCATACCGGTCTTGTCCTGTAACTTTGGCAAGACGGGGTTTGCAACCGTCCCGCAGAGTAATAGTTGCCCCGCTACAGGAAACACTTAAAAACTCAAAACGAATTGTAGGGTGCGCATCGCGCACCTTTTTACGGCGCCAAACCCATTAGTTCCCGATCCAGGTGCGCGATGCGCACCCTACGCCTAGCGCGTAGCCCGGATTGCGCTACGCTCCATCCGGGCTACGCTGTTTAGAATCGCCGGAAGAGGTTCGTTGCGATTTAGCCGCGAGGATTTTTGCTTAGCTTGATGCGTATAGGTTTGTAACCCCTTCTTAAACGTTTTGACAGTGGTCAAAGCGAGCAATTTAATCTAACGACTGCCGAGCGGTCATTTTTTCAACTCGATTTTTAAATTTATGTTCGAACTCTATCTCGATAGCGCCGATACCGCGCAAATTGCTCGCTTTCACGACTGCTTGCCGGTCAAGGGCGTGACGACTAATCCATCGATCCTTGCCAAGTCCGGGGTTGGTTTGAATCAATTATTATTGAATTTGGCCGAATTGATAGGTCCCGAAGCTCGTTATCATGTTCAGGTCGTTAGTTCGACTGTCGATGGCATGGTCGAGGAAGCGAAACGCTTACAGGATTTACCTTACGATATTGTCGTGAAAGTGCCGGCCAACGAAACCGGTTTAGCCGCAATCAAAAAAATCAAAGTCGATGAGATAGCGGTTCTGGCCACGGCTATCTATAGCGTTCAGCAAGGCTTTTTAGCGGCCCTGTGCGGAGCGGATTATCTGGCGCCCTATGTCAATAGAATCGATGCGATGGGCGAGAATGGGCCGCAAGTGGTTGCCGATTTACAAAATTTGCTCGATCGCCAAAAATTGTCGTGTAAATTGTTGCCGGCTAGTTTCAAGAACACTCGGCAAGTACTCGATGTGTTAACTGCGGGGGTGAACGCTATTACTCTGCCGATCGAGATTGCCGAACAAATGCTGGGGCATCCGGCGGTGAATCCCGCAGTCGCGCAATTCGATTTGGATTGGTGCAATGTGTTTGGTAATCAGTTGTCGTTTGAAAGTTGACGCATGAATCCGGCGTTATGCGCGCGCTTCTCTATTTTCTTTTTCATGGGCGTACGGGGGGGTACAAATCATACGCATCAAGCAAAGAACCGCTAAACCGTTTCCGCTCCTCCCTACATTAACGATCAAACTTTTGGCGCTGTAGTGCCGTAGGGTGGGTAGCAGCGAAGCGGAGACTCATCGCTTTGTTTGAGCGCAGGTACGGTTTTAATAACGCAGCCATTAACCAACCCGCGATTTGTTACAATGGCTGTCATGACTTTCCATGATGGGTTTCGTTCCGCTCTACCCATCCTACCTAGCAGCCTATCAAACTTTCAGCGACTTAGGATGGGTTAAATAACCCGTTCCGCAGAGGCGTTGCGATCGGTAACATCTTTGGTTCTGCAATTCAATCAAATCGGAGAGACGACAATGACGATGAATTGGCAAGCAATCGCCGAGCAAATCGAACAGGCGACCGGGCGGCCTTTTTCGGTAACGGAAGCCCGTCCGGTCGGCGGCGGCGATATCAATGAAGCTTACCGTTTGAGGAGTGAAGAACGAACTTATTTCGTAAAATTGAATCGTCCAGCTTCGTTCGATATGTTCGAGGCCGAAGCCGAAGGCTTAAGAGAAATAGCCGGCACGCGGACGATAAGGGTGCCCGAACCGGTCGTGTGCGGGCAAACCGAGCAGCGGTCGTTTTTGGTTTTAGAACATATCAAGTTCGCTTCTTCGAATTCTCGTTCCGAGCGCCAATTAGGGCGGCAATTAGCGTTACTGCATGGTGCGGAGCGGCCTTATTTCGGATGGCATCGAGACAATACGATCGGGAGTACGCTACAACCGAACGGCCGTTACGACGATTGGCCGGGTTTCTGGCGCGAGCAGCGTTTGGGCTTTCAGTTACGATTGGCGGCGAAAAACGGTTATCAAGGCCGGTTGCAAAGCCAAGGCGAGCGACTTTTGGCGGATATGGATGCCTTGTTCGACATTTACCGAACTAAGCCGTCTTTGTTGCATGGCGACTTATGGGGCGGAAATGCCGCTGTCGAGGCCGGCGGGGCGCCGGTAATTTTCGATCCGGCCTGTTATTACGGGGACAGCGAGGCAGACTTGGCGATGACCGAGCTTTTCGGCGGGTTTAGCCGGGATTTTTATGCGGCTTATCATGAGGTTTTGCCGGAAGATCCGGGTTATAGGGTTCGAAAGACTTTTTATAATCTTTATCATATTTTGAATCATCTTAATTTATTCGGTTCGGGTTACTTGAGCCGTGCCGAAGCGATGATCGGGCAAATGCTGGCCGAAATTTAAGGAGAAGCAGGCCGAAACGTTTGGGGTGTGTTGAATACCCTGCCTCGCTCGGAAATACCGGCAATCGATGCTGGTTTGATAACGATTAGGGCGTAGCCCGTATGCAACGCCAGCGGAATACGGGGAATTCGTGGCCTCGCCCATCCCGGATTGCGCTACGCTCCATCCGGGCAACGGTGCTAAAAACTCGATGAAAGGTGCCTGAAAGGAATCGGCATTACAATGCCTCACAACTTAAGCGGAATGTGCCGTATTAGGTTTCAGTTTAATTATCAAACTCTGTTCATCTTTATTTTTAAGGAGTCAACAAGCATGGCAAAAATCAGTAATTTACGCGTAGGCGAATCATTAGTTGGCGACGGCAACGAAGTCGCACACATCGATCTGATTATCGGCCCACGCGGTTCGGCTGCCGAAACCGCTTTCGCAAATTGCCTGACAAACAACAAAGACGGTTTCTCCAGCTTGCTTGCTGTTGTTGCCCCTAACTTGATGGTAAAACCTGCGACCGTAATGTTCAATAAGGTCACGATCAAAGGTTCCAAGCAAGCCGTCCAAATGTTCGGACCCGCTCAGCGCGGCGTGGCGATGGCGGTTGCTGATTCGGTCGAAAGCGGCATTATTCCTGCCGACGAAGCCGACAATCTGTTTATTTCGGTAGGTGTTTTTATCCACTGGATGGCTGAAGACGACGCCAAAATTCAACAATACAACTACGAAGCGACTAAAGAAGCAATCGAGCGTGCCGTTGCCGGTTCTCCAACCGCTCAGGAAGTGGTTTCGGGCAAAGCGACTGCGACGCATCCATTTGCGGCAAATTAAGGAAAAAGTTGACCGTTTCCGGCCGGGATGGCGGGACAAATCGACAGGATAGCCGGTTTGCATTGACTCGAAGGATAATGTGAAGGAGCCACATAGTAAGATTCGATGCCATGGATGGCTCCCCCCTCTCTTAATCCACTACCATTAAGTTAAGCCGTCAGAGAATAAGTCATGCCGGCATTCGAGCTCGATGCGCTTCAAAAGCCTGCCATCCATGGCGGAATGACGGGTTTCCTTAATTTAATGGCAGTGAGGTGTAGGGTGCGCATCGCGCACCTGGGTCGGGGCCTCTTGTCGGCGGTTAGGCGCCTTGGAAAGGTGCGCGATGCGCACCCTACGACTTAACCTAATGGCAGTATCCTCCTCGCAATCCAAACGATAAAAGACGAGAACTGCCCGATATTCGGTTAAGCTTTAGTGTTTCGGTAATGTAATCCCGCCTTCCTCGACGATTAGCGCTTTTTTCAACATGTCGCTGGCCAACGGGTATTTTTCGTAAATGTCTCCGATCGTTTTGTAGTAAGCAATCGTATCGAATGGCTGCTTGGCTTGCTGTTCGGTGATGTCTGCCAGTATGGCGCCGAATTCCGGCGTTGTGGTAACGACGCGCAAGCCTTTGATGATGCTTGTAGCCGAATCGACCAATACCAGATTGAAAGGCAGATAGCCCGGGTCGGTTGCGACAGTTTCATCGCCGGCTAAGTGAATTGTGAAGGCTAGGTCCGACCATTCCAGAAAATTATCGATCTTAAACAAAAAAAACAGCGCATCGTTCTCGGTAAACAGGCCGAACGAACACGAGCCATTCAAAAAGGCATCGATTTGTTGTCGATTCAGCGAAAAATTAAAGGTCAGCACCGGGGTGCCGTTGACCAGAATTACGCTCATGCCTTCGTCAGGCAAATTGTGATCGAATCGTTCGCCGACCGTTAATTTCATAATATCCGACATATCAGGATTGCCGAGCATGCGTGTAGAGGTTATTGAATAGGCGGATTGCAACCAGAATCAGCGCTTGCGTGATTTGTGTGGCAGGTACCCGGCTTGGGTTTTCCGAGGCATAATCATCGACTGCTGCGTTCATAAATGCAATGAGCCCGGATTGCGGAGTTTCATTGTGTGTTCTTGAAATCATTCTTTGTTGCAACGAGTTCCGGATTTTTTCGTCCATGTCTTGATTTTTCTTCACGGCTTGCAATTCGGTATCGAGTAGCATCGCTTGTTTTTGAAGCCAATCGATATCGAGTTCGTTTTGCGCGGGCAGTGGGCCGAAGGCTTTTTGAAATACGCAGAGCAAGTCGAAGCACAAATCCATGAATAAATGCGCCATGTCTTGATTCTGCTCGGCAATGATGCCGGGAAAAATACCGAACAGCATCTGCGCGAGCATCGTCTGGTCGGTTTGGAAGTCGGCCATGATTTTTCTTCCGGTTGTCTCGTCGATGCTTTTGGCGTATTCGAGGGCTTTATAAAGCTCTCGGTCTGTCAGTGCTTGCATGATTTTTTCCGATAATGAAGTTAGTTGTGGAATGATATCATTTTGATGCAAGGCAATAAAAATGCGCAGAGTTCTAGGCATTTATTCGGCGCTAAATCTTACTGTGAAAGTTCATAGATTTAGACCAATTATCTAATTTTTCGATATACAAATCCCCGTTCTGGCAATTCCGGTTCTGAAGAGGGTGCGGTTGCTCGATCGACAGGCGTCGGCGGCAGGGCAGATTTTTGCTCCTGCAAAATCTGCATTCATGCCATCCATGGCAATCAGTCGCCGCCGTCGAGCCTACATGGACGTATTCACGGCGTCCTGTCGGGCGAGTGACCGCACCCTCCCCACCAGAGAACTTTCATTTGCCAGGGCGATGGCTAGGCCTTCATGAACGTTACTTAGGATTTCTGACAAATAAACCTAAAAAGAGCAGTTGACGCGTTTTTTCCTTTGTAGGGCGGACTATTTCTCGTTCGCTTACCGCGTACCCAAACTCAGCGTCGCAGTGATGCCTGGCTCTTTCCTAACCGGATTCAGTTCTGTCGCGAGTAGGAATATCCGGTTTCCGGGGATACCGCCTTCGGCAATCAGGTAGTTTTGTATTGCTCCGGCTCGGCGTACTGCTAAGTCGTTTAGTCGTTGTTGATCGGGTTCCAAGGTCGCCTCGAGCGTTTTCCGAGCGATCTCATAAAAGTCGCCTTGTTCGGGATTTTTCAATCTCGGTCTGCCGAAGAGCGTGTAGTCGGCCAGCATCGGAAATTTTTCGATGAAGAGTTGTGCCAGCAAACGCTGTTCCTCGTCTTCGGATAGCGTGACATATTCCGCGCGGATTCTTCTACCTTCCGCTCTGAGTTCTTTCGCTCTCATCGATTTCAGTTGATCGTTAAGCGCTTCCGAGCGCAGCGCCGGCCAGTCCAGAGCCTCGAAAGCGGCGCCTTTGATTTCCAATCTGAGGGCTAGTCTGTCTTTCAATGCCTTGGCCAATGCGTCGAGCTTGGCTTTTTCGGTCTCTGTGATTTTGGTGCTGCCCGGTTCGAAAGTGATAGCGCTTAAATCCTGTTCCGCGTCGAACATCGATGCGATGGCTCTGAACGGTGATGTGGCGATGTTTCTTATCAGGTTGCCGAGCGCTCTCATTACTAACGAGCCGACGCTGAATTCCGGATCATCGAGACTTCCGGTAATAGGTAAGTCGATATTGATTTGCCCTTTGGAGTCTTTCAGTAAGGCAATCGCTAAATTCAACGGTAGCGATACCGCATCGGGGTTTTCGATTCTCTCGCCGAGCGTGAATTGATCGATGAACAGATTGTTCTGTGCGTTGAGTTTGCCTTGGTCGATCGTGTATTTGAGATCCAGCGACATTTGACCTCTTTCGATTTTATAACCGGCAAATTGAGCCATGTAGGGCGTGACCAGCGGCAACGGCATGTCCTTGAAGTTGAGTTCGATCGCTGAATCGCCGCTGTCCATTTGATAATTGCCGGCAATGCCGACACTGGCCAAATTATAAACCTTGCCTTGCAGCGACAGTTCGGCGGTAGCGCCGGGCTGGGACGAAATGCCGGACAAGACGCCATTAAGATTATTCATTTGTGTGACGAAAGGCAGTATCAGCGAGTAGTCGGCGAAGTCGGACAAGCCTCTTTTGACTTCGATTCGGCCGATATGGTAATGGATTGGGCTGTCGGATTCGGATTCGGTTTCGGGCTGTTCGATTTCCGGCGTTTCGGTCGCTAAGACGATATCGTTGAAGTTCGTCGTTCCGTCTTTTTTGATCAATACGCGAATGTAAGGCCGATCGAAGCGGATGTCTTCAAAAATGAACCGGTTAGCCGCTAGGTCAATCGAAATACTGCCGAGATCAAGCTTGCGCCATTTGACGAAGTCCCGGCGTTGAACTTTATCGCGAGTTAACAGCCTGTCTATATGAGCATCGCCTTGAAATTTCAAGTCCAGCTCGTCCTGTTGTTCATCGATTGCCAATAAAGCCTGACCTTGAGCGGAAAAATCGCCTTCTATGAGGTCCAAACGAACATGACTTTCCAAGTAGGGTTGGAAAGTTTTTAGCGCGATCGCATCGATTTTGAGTTCGAGGTCGGCCGATAGCGGGGTAGGGGCTAGTTGACCTTTGATATTGATTGAGCCGGTTTCGTTGATTTTTGACTGTAAACGAACCGGTGATTTTTGATCGATTTGATCCGTTAGGTGCTCGATGCCGACGGTAAGATCAGACAAAGTGATCGGAGCCGGTGTTTTTTGAGTTTTGTCGGTAAACGCTATTTGATAGCCGTCGATAGTGAACGAGTCGAGCGCGAATTTCCAGGGTTTATTATCAGGTGCCGGTAGCGGATCGGTTTTTTCGGTGCTTTCGTCACCGAATAGAGCTAGATAGTTGAATTGACCGTCCGGGTTGAGCCAGGCTTTCAGCTTCGCGCCTTTCGATGTCAGCGACGCGATATGGATGCGCTGTTTAGCGGTATCGGCCATGATGCCGCTAGCTGCTATTGCCGGAATGTCGATGAGTTCGCTATCTTGCCCGTCAGCCCCGAATTGGAGTTCGCTAAGATCTATTTTGCCTTTTTCGATTTGAACGGCCATGTCAGGAGCTATCGTTACATCGGCTGCAATCGTTAAACGGCTCAATTCGGCTTCGAGCATTTCGGTATGTGGCTTGAAGGCCATTTTTAGTTTGTTGAGATCGAATCGGCTTTGATCTATGTTCAGTTTGAGACCTTGTTCATTGCTTTCGGCTGTATAGACGGCATCGAAAGCCATTTTATGCGCCGATAGTTCCGGGATGTCGGCGGAAGGCTTGGAAGGTTTTAGGTTGAATGTGTCGAGTGCCAGTTTAGCGGTATCGGTGTTGACTTTTAATTCGCCATTGGCCGTTGTCAGTGTGAAGTCGGTGCCTAATCCGACGGATTTAACGCTAATATCGGCTCTTTGTCCCGGTTCCGTGGGGATATTTAGGCTGAGATTATCGACGTTGAGTTGGTTCGGTGTCGTAGTCTTGAGCGTTATCTCGTCATTGGACATCGTCAGCTCGTAATTAGCATCAAACTTGAGTGATTTAGCCTCGATATCGGAGTTTTGCCCGGGTTCTGCGGCGATTTTGAGTTTGAGATTATCGGCGCCGAACCGGATGGGTTTGATTGCTGCGGTTATACCGTCCTCTTCGGTATTCAACGTATAGTCGACCGAAAGATTCAGTTCGCCGTCGTCGACTTTGATATCGCCGATTTCCTGTAAAAAAAGCTGTCCGATTCGAGTTAATCCGACTTGTTCCAATTTAATCGAGCCTTGCGATTGTAGGGGCTTGAGTGTGATCGAGCCTTGCCAATCGAGCGTAGTATTCGAGTCCGAAATAAAAGAAAATTGCAGCGGGGCAGGTTCGGAATCGACCGAATTGAGTTCGCTCAGCGATAGGTTAATCGAGCCGAAAGTTTCTTTTTGCGGTTCGGCCAGTTGAAGATCGTCCCAAAGGACAGATCCTTCCAAAACGGCTAGGCCGCGTAGTCGAAACGCAAATATTCCGGTATTTTCTTCAATAGGTTGTTCTTCCGGGTCCGCTTCGGTCAAATCGGCGAAATTGAATATGCCTTCAGAGTCTTTGGCGATTCTGACGAAGGGTTCGGTCAAGGAAACTTTCTCGATGATAGGCTTAAAATGCGTAATTGAATCGAAGCCAGCGATATCGATATAAAGGTCTTTGAATGACGCGAATGTTTGTCCGTCGGTTTCTTTCAATTCGAAGCCGTTGACAGCCATTTCCAGCGTGAATGGATTGATCGATAGTTTTTCGACAGCGGCCTCGCGTCCGATTTCCTGGTGGATGATTTTAGGGAGTTGGTTTTTCAGAACGGCCGGCACGATCCAAAAGCCGGCGAGGGCATACAATGCAAATAAGATCGAAAGGACTGCAATGGTTTTGGTCCGGTTTCGTAATCCATTTTGTATCCGTTCTAATAAAACAGCGGTATTCATTCGGCCTCCGCGTCGCCATGAAAAATATAGTGGTTGTCGTTATTTTATACCTCAAAAGAGGATTGGGGGGAGAATTGTAGTGGCTAGTTTGCAGAGAGCGGTGAGTAGTAAGTAGTAAGCAGTAAGCAGTAAGCAGGAAAGAGGAAAGAGGAAAGAGGAAAGAGGAAAGAGGAAAGAGGAAAGAGGAAA
>NZ_JBNGHF010000053.1:0-28818 GCF_050611805.1 Methylotuvimicrobium sp. | reverse complement strand
GAGCTTCCGGTGTGTCTTTCCCAAGCTGGAGCTTGGGAAAGAGCGTGATGTGGGTTGGCCGTTTTTAGCTTGACGCGCATGGCTTGCGAACCCCGTCCTGCTAGGCAGATGCTGATCTTTGGGCTTTAGCTGAAGAAACTTGCTAATCAGTTTATGTTATGTAGTTCGACCCAAAATTGACACTCGTCAATAAACATTGAATATCAGAGCCGATGACCGACGCGCGATGTAAAATCCAAACAATTTTCTTTAATTTAGGCGATCAACCTGCCGTGTTGCGATACGGACTGACGGTACTGGGCGTCGTTACAACCACTATCGCAACCATTTATGTTCCAGTGATAAGTGAGCGGGCGGCATATTTGTTATTTGCTTTCGAGATTAATCTGGTCTCTTTCTGGTTAGGGAAGAATTCCGGCTTTCTTGCGGCGGCTTTATCTTTGATCGCGGTCAATACACTGATATTGTTCCCGACCGAGACCGAATTCGACGACCTATTGATATTAAACGTAGCCTTTTGCTTCGTTTCAGTGGTTATGGTCGCGACAACCAGCTTTTATAGGAGTCTTACCCATGCGCTATGGGAAAGTCGACAAGATTTGGATCGCGCGCAAAGGGTCGGGCAAATCGGTAGCTGGCGGCTGGATATCAAGCGTGACGAATTAATATGGTCCGACGAGAACCACCGTATTTTCGGTATTCCGATAGGCACGCCGAAGACCTATCAAACTTTTCTAGCCATCGTGCATCCGGAAGACCGAGACTATGTCGACCGGATGTGGCGAGAGGGGCTGCGCGGCGAGCCCTACGATATCGAGCACCGTTTATTGGTAGATGGCGCAGTGAAATGGGTTCGAGAAAAGGCTTGGCTGGAGTACGATAAAAAGGGTAATTTGCTGGGCGGGTTCGGGACCACGCAGGATATTACCCATCACAAACGCAACGAATTGGCGCTGCTGGACAGTCGGCAGCGCTATGCCGACATAGTCGAATCGGCTATCGACGCGATCATTACTATCGACACCGATCAACGCGTTTTACTGTTCAACTCCGCAGCGGAAAAAATGTTTGGTTGCCGTGCGGATGAAGCCATCGGCGGTACTATCGAGCGTTTTATTCCCGAGCGATTCCGTGCCGGACATAGTAAATATATCCGTGGATTCGATAAGGCAGGAGTTGCTCATCGAATAAAAAATGAACTCGCCTCTATTAGGGGCATACGAGCCGATGGCGAGGAGTTTCCGATCGAGGCTTCTATTTCCAAGTGCGAGATAAACGGCGAGAAAACTTTTACGGTGATCATGCGCGACGTGACCGAGCGCGTGAGTGCGGAATTGGCCATGAAGGAGCGGATAAGGTTACAGGATCAATTAACCAAGGTTGCCGCAACGGTGCCCGGAGTCATTTGTTCATTCCGATTACGCCCTGATGGCTCGGCAAGCATGCCTTATGCCAGTCCATTGTTCGAATCGTTATACGGGGTCAGTCCGGATGTTGTAGTCGAGGATTTTGGTCCTGTTTTCGACCGCATCCATCCCGATGATCTCGTTCATATCCATGAAACCATTGCCGAGTCCGCCCGCACCCTGCAAGCCTGGCGAGACGCGTTCCGCTACAATCATCCTATAAAAGGCGAGATTTGGATCGAAGGTCATTCGATGCCGCAACACGAGATGGACGGTAGTATGCTCTGGCATGGTTATATCCAAGACATTACCGACCGTAAACTGGCCGAATTGACATTGCGCGACCGGGAGAAAGAATTACGTTTGATCATAGATGCAACGCCCGCGCTGATCTCTTATTTGGATACCGAATATAGGTATATGCGGGTCAATGCGACCTATGAAAAATGGTTCGGTATCACCGAGGATACTATCCTTGGCCGAAAAGCACCGGATATTATCGGTAAAGACGCCTGGCGCATCGTTCAACCCTATTTCGAACGCGTCCTCGCAGGGGAGCAGGTCAATTTCGATCAACAAATTCCCTATGGGCATGGAGAGCCGCGCTGGGTCCAGGCCACTTATATCCCTAATACGGATACGGCCGGAAAAGTCAAGGGTGTTGTCGTGCATGTCGTCGATGTCACAGATAGAAAGCTGATTGAGAAAAAAATTGCCTCACTAAACCGGAGCTTGGAGCGCCGAATAGAAGAGATGCAAGTGATTTTCAATACCGTGCCGATCGGACTGTGCATTGCCGATGGAACGAACGTCTACGATATTCGCGGTAACCCGGCGCTTGAGCGGATGCTCGGCTTGCCGATGAGGGTCGGTCTTTCCAGCCGTAGTGAAGTATTGAGCGCCATTCGTGTCATACAGAACGGGCTCGAGCTGGCAAACGAGGACTTACCGATGCGTCGCGCCGTTCGAGGTGAATTAGTTAAAAACCAAGTCATCGATATTATTCGCCCTGACGGGCAACAAATAACTTTACTGGGCAATGCCTCGCCCTTGTTTAACGAAGAAGGCGAGCCGCGCGGTGCCGTGGGGGCTTTTCTAGACATTACGGCGCTCAAACAGGCCGAAGATGCGTTGGAAAAGAGTCAATTGCAACTCCGGCTGTTTGTCGAGCAGGCGCCCGTGAGCATTGCCATGTTTGATCGAGAAATGAATTATTTGGTCACGAGTCGTCGGTGGGTCGAAGATTTCGGTCGGGGATATGTTGAATTGACAGGCCGCAACCACTATGCGGTCAACCCGGATCTTCCCGCAGAATGGAAACAAGTCCACCGAAAAGTACAGGCCGGAGAATTTTTGAAAAACGACGACGACCTATGGATTCAAGCCGACGGCAGTCGCCAATGGTTGCGTTGGGCAGCCCATCCTTGGACAAATCCGGCCGGAGAGATCGGCGGTATTATTATTGCCTGCGAGGATGTCACGGCACATCGACAGGCCGAACAAGAATTGCGCAACACCGAAGCTCGACTCGCTCTGGTTGTCGAAGAGGTCAATGCCGGATATTGGGACTGGGATTTGACTACCCGTCAGTTATTTTTATCGCCTGAAATAAAAAGGCAAATCGGTTATGACGATAGCGAATTACTCAACCGGCAAGAGGATTGGGAAAGCCGCTTGCATCCGGATGATCGCTCTTATGTCATGGCGATGATAGAAAACTTTATTGCCGATCATAAGCCAAGCTATGAAATGGAATTTCGCCTGCGTCACAAAGATGGCTCTTTCCGTTGGATTCATTCTCGGGGAGTCGTATTGAACGATCAAAGTAATCGCGCCTATCGTATCCTAGGCATCAATTTAGACATTACCGACTACATGAAACAAAAGGAACTGAACGAGCGGCGCGACAAAATGGAACAGTCGTCTCGATTATATGTGGCGGTCCAGACGGCCGCGGCATTTGCCCACGAATTGAATCAGCCACTGTCGGCCATCTCCTCTTATGCCGATGTGGCGCTGCATTTGTGTCAAACGGATAAGCCTAATTCGCAAAAGCTCTGTCAGGTAATGGAAAAATGTTCACAGCAAGCGCAGCGAGCTGGCGAAGTGATACGGCAATTGGTGAACCTATTGCAAAAAGGGGAAAGCGATAGCGAACCGGTAGATATCAATTCCTTGATCCATGAAGTGATCGATTTAATGAAAACCGACGGACTCTCTGACGAATTTAAAATTGAGCTGGAACTTGCCGTTGATATACCTCCGGTTAGGGCCAATGCTCTGCAAATAGAAAAGGTATTGATCAATCTAGTACGCAATGGAATGGAGTCTATGTTGGAACTGAAAGAAAAGGCCGAAGCGATCATCGTGACGACGCATCGCGATGAGGCCGATCCAGCCATGATTCGGGTGACAGTGCGCGATAGCGGTAAAGGCGTCGAAGATCCGGCGGAGCTTAGAGCTATCTTTCAGCCTTTCCATAGCACGAAACCCGCCGGTTTAGGCATGGGACTAGCGATAAGTCGAACTTTGGTCACGGCTCACGGCGGAAAAATGTGGGCCGAACAAAATGCGGGCAACGGCCTCAGTCTCCACTTTACATTGCCATGCGCGATATAAGCACTCAAACCTACTACGTTTTTATCGTCGATGACGACGATGCGGTGCGCGATGGTCTCGGTCAAGTCATGGAAGTCGCCGGCTTTAATTATCAAACTTTCGAGAGCGCTGAGCATTTTCTGCAAGCTTATTGTCCGGGCAAGAACGGATGCTTGGTTCTCGATCTCAATATGCCGGATATGACCGGCGACGAGTTACAAACCGAATTGATCCGTCGGGATATTCATTTGCCTATCATTTTCCTGACCGGTTATGGAGACATACCCACGACCGTTCGCGTCATCAAAGCCGGAGCGGTTGATTTTCTGACGAAGCCCGTTTCCAGTAAATTATTAATCGAACGGGTTCGGGACGTCCTAGAGCAAGAAGCCCGGAAGAATGAAGATTCACTACTGGCTCATCAAGCGCTCTGTAGGCGCTTAAGCGGTCTTACCACCCGCGAATCGGAAGTGATGTCGCTGGTGGTCACGGGCCATTCCAATAAGGAAATTGCAAGGCAACTGGGCATCAGCCATCGTACCGTCGAAGTACATCGTGCGCGAGTCATGGAAAAAACCGGTGCGACCAGTCTACTGGAGTTGGCCCGTTTATGTGAAACTTGTCGACTTACTCCAGAGAATACCTTGCCTTCTGAACCGGAATAAGTGTAACTATTCAGTCCCTGGCAATTCTCGTTCCCGCGCTCTGCGCCCATCGTTATGCATAAATTTTAGGGTACGCTGCGCGTACCTACTCCCTTTATACTCAAAAAATTGCTAACTTTATGAAAGTATTGGGTGTGGCTAGCGAGGATGTCGGCAGCAAGGCAGATTTTTGCTCCTGCAAAATCTGCATTCACGCTATCCCTAGCGTTCGATTACTGCCGTCAAGCCCCCATGGATGGGGGTTTACCCAGCACCTAAATTCCATAGTTCATTGGCTATGGTTAACTATCTGGGATAATTCATCCAGCACCTAAATAAACCTTGATTTTGAATCATTGCCAAAGACCTATGGAATTTAGGTGCTGGATTTAGGTGCTGGGTGAACGGCGGTCCTCGATAGACACATCCCATACCTTTTATTCTTCGACGGTTTTCGATCAAAAGGGAGTAAGGCCCGAAACCCTACCCAAGTCAAGCCATAAGAGCTTGGGTAAATATTGGCGGAGTCGTCATGGTACGCACAGCGGAACCCGACGCAGATCCCAAATCCAGGTGCGCGATGCGCACCCTAAACCTAGCCCTTAATAACCTATGATCACCAACAATTTCCAAGATATTTTGAGATTAAAAATCGGGAACACAGAAAATAGCTAAATGGCTTTTTTCGACAGTCTAGGTCCGGGTTTAAAAAACCCCGGTTTCTTGGTCTGTAAGCTTAGCCCGTGCAGCCTCGATTTAGTTTTTTCCGGACTCTCCAACTTTCCGGTTTTTATTTTTCCAATATCTCGGGAGACGGTTGAAAGTCTTTGTTGTTGTGTTGAGGACAAGCATAAAATCTGTATCTTTTGCCGTCGACCGTTCTTTCTATGACTTTTAAACCCGTTGATCGGCGGCAGCGCTTACCCCTCGACGTCGTAGCATGGCATTGTTCGCCGTTAACGGTAAGGTCGATAATTTTATCGCTTGGCGCCGTTTTAACTTCCGGCTCTTTTTTGACCGGCGCGGACGGTTTGCTTGCTTTCTTTTCGGCGGGTTTGGCAGGCGGCTCTTGTTTGCTGACAGTTGTAGGCTCTGGCTGTTTTACTTCAGACACGACGGGTTTCGCTGCTGCTTTCGTTTCTTTTACAGCAGGTTTAGCTGGTGTCGCTACCGTTTTAGCAGACTCTTTTTCGATCCGACTCGACAAATAGCGCTCGACTCGGGTCGGTGCGACTTCTTTCTGTGTGTAAGTTACGGGTGTTTGGTTTGGCGGGGCTACGGTTTTGCCTTCCAGTTTGGCGAGATAGCGTTCGACGCCACTCATGTTGGCCAAAGCAGCAGCTTCCGCCTCGGCTTTTTCTCGCGCTTCTTGTTCCAGCTTTGCTACATACCTTGCGACACCGGATAATTGTGCCGTTTTCGGTTCGTCTGTATTAGATTGTGTTTCCTGAGCGGCTTGCGGTTGTTCTTGTTGTTTCTGTTTCGCCATGTATTTAGCCACGCCGGTTAATTCTGAAGTCGCTTGTTCCTGTTGCGCTGTTTTATTAGACCGTGTTGGTTCCGCGTTAGCGACCGAGGGTTTGATCTCCTCTTGTATATACACGGAAGGATCATAACGTTCTTTAGCTTCGGGCAATTTAAGCCCTGCTAGGTTAAGTAGTTGATCCAAAAAATTCATTGCCATCTCGAGAACCTCTGTTTTTATTTTAGTTGTTATAGCAAAAGACCGATATTTTCTTTCGCTCCGGAACTTATAGTTGCCGGTTGCTAAGGATAACCTAGTAGCTCGGGGTGAGCAATTAGGACTTGGTAGTGTTCTGGTATTTATATGTCCAATCTTCATCGACTCTTCTTTGTATCGAGTATCCAGAAGAGGCAACGAGCGGTTGATCTCCCTCTTTTCGCCCGAGGACTCACGGATATCTCGATATTTTCGGTTCGGTAAAGAGGCGCATTATTCAATCAAGTCGAATCCTGAAGCGAGATTAGCCAGGGGGTGCGAGACGGAGGGTCGACATGGAAGGCCAATGCTTCCGGTTTGTGTAATAGGCCGTGCTCGCCTGACGCATTCGGATTGAGTTGCCGTTTATCGATAAAATCGATCATTCGTCTGCAGTTGTAAATGACTAATACTCGGTGATCGTGAAGGCTATTGTAAATTAAGTAAGCGACATTTTGCTCGTTGTACTCGGGGTTTCGATCGATCATTCGCCTGAGCGTTGTTTTATCGTTGTGTGCTAGATTTTTTAGTAGCGAATCGTCGTTGGTTTTACTCAGCGAGATGAGAGATTTAGCGAGCGAGCCCGACAGTTGATGGGTTTTGAGTAATTTGACTTCGCGGTCGGGTAAATTGAAGCTTTCGGCGATCAAGTAATGCATGCCCGGTTCGCTGTCGTTAGCAAATAGAGAAATTTTATCCAGAGCAGGGTCTTCTAAAGCATCGAGAAATGACTCAGGGGAGCGAATGTGTTTATAAACTGTAATGACCCAGGGTAAGGCTCTGCCGGTTTTTTCGAAGCGTTGTTTGACGCTGTCGATGACGGTGGAACGGATCAGTTCATGCTCGCGATTGCCGGGCTTGACGATAAAGGCATCGACAGCGGTGATTTGCGTATAAAAGCCCGCTTGTTTGAATTCATTGATAATGCCTGAATAGCGAGGCGAATAAGGGATGCCTGTGCCGTCGTAGAGTATGTTGATCCGCTCGAGTTTGGCGCGACGGGCTACCGCGTCGCGCAATCGGTTGGCGAATGGTTCCACATAAACATAATCGTCGCTATGGTGGTTGGCGGCGGTCAGCACTTTATAGAGATCGCTTTGCTTTCTGAATTCATCGAGCGAAGCGATTACGAAATTGTCCCCGCAATGGTTCTGCGCGATTTCCTCCACTGCGCTTTTTCCGGAACCGGCGCCGCCCATTGACATAAACAGTCGCGGCTCGGCGACCGGTGTTTTACTGCTGAAAATGTCGTTTTCGGCGCGGTCGAGAATGGTCACGATTTTGGCGAGTCTAACATAGGCAATTTCAACACTTCGCTGCAAACGTTCGTCGCCGTTTGCGGCAATCAGCAATTGTTGTTTTAATAGTTCGTTGTTGGCCAGATTAAAAATGCTTGCCTGATTGCCCGCGCATTGCTTGACCAATTCCAATAATTCGGCATGACTAGGCGAGCGCAAGCCGGTCAACATGTTGACGTCAAGGCAAAATAGCGGCGCCTCTCCTTGTTTGCCGACGGTTATTCCGTCTATTTCGGTTTTTTCAGGTGTGCGCAGGGCTTCGCTGCCGGGCAGGTAGCCGACAATGTTATCCGGTGAGCATAAGGGATAATCGGCAATGTGTTTGCCGGCGGTAAAGAGTTCTTCTTGTATGCTGTCCAACGGCACCAATCCGCCGTTGACCGATACCAGACATTGAGTGCCGTTTTCGGTGACATAGGATAAGAAAGGGATTCCCGAGACGAAGGTTTTGTTCTCGGGCCAAATTCCGTAGCCGTTGGCTTGGTTGATTAATGACTGGTTGCGTAGCGGGTTGAGAGAATGATGGAAGGCGCGCGTTAGCGCTTCAATATCGCTTGACGTATCGTGCAGCGCGATGGCGTCATGTTGATCGATACGGCGAAAATCGATGCCGTGTTCATAAACGGCTTTAAAGGCCGGTAGTCTTCCCATGATGGTCATGAAAAAATCGAGCGTGATGCGATTACCGTAATCAAAGGGTCTAACGATGCGCATTTTTAAGTAAAAATCGGCCAATCTTTCGTCGATGTTGTCGGCGTTGATGACAAAGCCATTATTGTCGAAAATAGCCGTATCTCTATTGGCTTCTTCGTCTAGTACCAAACGCCCGATGGTTTTACGAAATTTCAGGCGCTTATCGGCATCGGTCATCGTACCGGGGCGGTGCCGAATCGTGGCTTGGTCTTTCCAGTCTTGAAACAGTTCTCGATGAATTCTTGAGAACAGATTGGTCAGATAAGTGACCCGTTTGGTTTGGTCATGTGAGATAGTTCCTTCCGCTTCTCGCTTTAAATCGGCAAGTAGAACGGTACCCCTAGCAGTTGCTAATGCAGTGCGTAATTTTTTCAGTCGGTGGTAACCGGAAAGCTGGACTTTGTTGTCATTCATCGTATACCTTTCGTTGGTCAAGTGTCCGCCCGGAAAAGGCAGGTCACAGTCTTTTCAAGACGACATCCATTAGGGCATTTACAAGCTCAGGATTTTACAAGAACAAGAAAGGCATGGCCGACTTATTTCCAGAAATTCCCAATTTGAGAATAAAAAAGGGTGCGGAGTGTGCTTGGCGAGGATGTCGGCGGCAGGGCAGATTTTTGCTCCTGCAAAATCTGCATTCACGCCATCCTTGGCGTTCGAGCTGCCGCCAAGCCCCCATGGATGGGTTTACCCAGCACCTAAATTCCATAGTTCATTGGCTATGGTTAACTATTTTGGGTAATTTAGGTGCTGGGTTTACGGCGTTCCTCGACAGGCATACCCCGCACCCTGAACACGAAGAAATTTCTCAAACTGGGAATTGCTGATTTATTTCAAAAGTGAAGGCTCGTCGCTGCCGTAACCTTGCACATAATCGATGCCCAAATCCAAAAGGATTTTCATTACCGAATCGTTTTCGACGAATTTGGCGATGGTTTTTTTATTCATGACATGGGCGATATCGTTAATCGATTTGACCATCGCGAGCGCCACCGAATCGGTTTCGATATCGCGGACGAAAACGCCGTCGATTTTGAGAAAGTCGACCGGAAGGTTTTTAAGATAAGCGAATGAAGACAGTCCGCTACCGAAATTATCCAGTGAAAATCGGCAGCCGAGTTCCTTAAGCGAAGTAATGAATTGTGTTGCTGCGGTCAAATTGACGATGGTTGCCGTTTCGGTGATTTCGAAACAGAATTTTTCGGCAGGAAGTGCAGTTTGCTTGAACCGGTCGATAATAAATTCGATTAGTCCTTTGTCATTCAAACCTGACGTGGAAAGGTTAATCGAGCACAACGTTAGTGAACTTAACCGATCGGGATGCTCAAGCATCCAGTTGAATACTTGTTGAATAACCCATCGATCGATAGAAGCGGCCAATTGATATCGTTCAGCGGCCGGTAAAAATGCGTTTGGCGCAATGATTTTGCCGGAGTCTTCCTGCAAGCGCAACAGCACTTCGTAATGATCGCCTTCGATACTTTTCAGTGCGACGATTCGCTGCCGATAGAGTCGGAAGCGGTTGTGCAACAAGGCTTGTTCGATTTTTTCAGGCCACGCGGCTTCGTTGCGGTAATCAATGCAAGCCTGATCGGAATCGGTGAAGACATGGGAACGGTTTCGGCCGTCTTGCTTGGCGATATAGCAAGCGATGTCGGCGCGTTTTAATAATTCATCGAAACCGCCGTTTTCGGCATTGATCGTGACCATGCCGATACTGACGCCGATTCGGAAGCTTTTGTCGTCCCAGCGGAATTGGTAGCGTTCGATGTGTTGCCGAATGCGTTCGGCAGTTGCTTGGGCTTGTTCCAATGTACAGTGTTCCATCAGTATCGCGAATTCATCGCCGCCGAGTCGGGCCAAGGAGTCGCGATTGCGGATCAATGTCGATAACTGCCGGCTGATTTGGCGAAGCAATTCGTCGCCTGCTGTATGACTGCAGGTGTCGTTGACGATTTTGAAGTTATCGAGATCCAGATAGCACAAAACATGTCCGGAGCCTTTGGTTTTAGCCGTGTTGATAATCCGTTTCAAACGGTGGTCGAACTCGGTGCGGTTAATCAAGTCGGTTAATGGATCGTGTGTCGCTTGATAGGTAATCATGTCGCGCTGAGCGAGCGTTTCGGTCACATCTTCTTGAATCGCAACATAATTCGTTACCCGGTTGTCTGAGTCCAGCATTGGTGCGATCGATTGTTGGGCCCAATACAGTTGTCCGGTTTTTTTTCGGTTTTTGAGAATACCACGCCAAATTTTTCCCGAGGTGATGGTGCTCCAAAGCTCTTGATATTCGTGCGGCGGCGTTTCCCCGGAGCTAAAAATATGCGGTGTTTTGCCGATAATTTCTTCGGCGGTGTAACCGGAGATTTCAAAAATTTTCGGATTGGCGTATTCGATCGTGCCCTTACTGTCGGTGATATAGATCAAATTAGGGCTGTTTTCGACCGCTAAATTGAGTTTGCGCAAGGTGTTTTCGGAGAGCTTGCGGTCGTTGATGTCGCGAATGACTCCATAGGTGCCGACAAATTCCTTATTTTCTTTTTTCTTCTTATAAACGCCTTTGGAACTCAGTACGATTGTAATTGAATTGGTTTCGACATATTTCGGCTGATCGCTGTTTTTGCACCGTAAACGAAGTTCAATTGCCTTGGTGGAGCGATCGCCGGTCCTGCGTTCATTAAAAGCGTATTTCGCTTTGACGAGATCGGCTTGGTACACCAACGAGGAATAATGTTTACCGATGATTTCGCTCTTGTCATAGCCTAGGATGTTGGCGATGGCATTGTTCAGAAACACGAATTCGCCTCGATCGTTCAGCATGTAAATGATGTCGGGCGAACTGTCGACGAAAAATCGGTGTAATTGTTCGGATTTCGATAATTGCGCCTGAACTTTATTATTGATTTCTTTCAGGCGGATTTTTTCGGCGGCAATTTTAACCGAATGCAACAAGGCTTCGACCGAGTAGGGTTTTTTTATGAATTCCTGAACGAAGTTTGACCGAAGTGATCGTGCGGCCTGAGCGAAAGTCGCTTCGCCGCTTATGATCAGGACTTGTGTTTCAATATCGTGGTGGGCCAGATAGTCCAAAAAATGATGACCGTTCAAAACAGGCATATTTAGGTCGAGCAAAATCAAAGGAAAATTATGCTCATTAATCAATTCGATGGCCGATTCGACGTTTTCCGCCATAGCGACGCGGTAGCCGGATAATTTGAGAATATCATGTAAACTTGCGCGTGCCTTGGGTTCGTCATCGATAATTAGTATCTCGATGTCTGAGTTAGAATGTAAGCTAGCTATGGCGCCCATATTTAATACCGTGATCCTATTTGCTAATTATAGGCATGGTTATAGCGTTCTGGGTAAAAAAATTTGAAAGTTCGTTCCTTCGTCCGGCGTCGAGTTGCAGCCGATAGTGCCGGCTAGTTCGTCGACCAGGTTTTTGACAATAGTAAGACCGAGTCCGGAGTGGCCTTCGCCTTTCGTGCTGGTAACCGGTCGGAATAGCTGTTCGCTGATCGTGTCGGGTAAACCTGGACCGTCATCGTGGATTTGAATTTCCACGTAACAGTGATTGCCTAAATAAACGCGGTCGCGGGTTGAGATCGTGACTTGACCGCCGTCAGGCAATGCTTCAGCGGCGTTTTTGATTAAATTAGTTAGTATCTGTTTCAGCTTGGATTTGCTGACGGCGATTTTCGGGAGCCGATCATCGAGTTTCAAGCAGGCCTCTATTCGACGAGGGGCGAAGAGTCCGCCCTCGAAAAGGGAGATCAAATCGCTTAGGGTTTGGTTGATATCGATCGGGCCGGAATCATCGCCGGCGGCACTTTCTTGTGTCGGTGTGTCGGAAAGGCGCAGGATGATCTCGCCGACTCGGTTGATTTCCTCTTGAATGAGCCCGATTTCTTGAGGGCTGTCGCTACCGAGTTTGAGGTTGAGTAAATAGAGGTAGTTATTGATGATGCTCAGCGGATTGTTGGCTTCATGAATAATTTTTTTTACATGTAATTGAAAATCCGATTGCATCGAGTCGATGTTTTCTTTGATGCGTTCGCCGGCGACACGATGATTGGAGAGCATCCGGGCTGCTTCTCCGGCAAATAACGAGATCAAACCCCGTTTAGCCTTGACTTGGAGTTGCTCGGTCGGCGCCAATCCTGCAACGATGACTCCCCAGTGTCGATTATTCGCGCTAAGAGGAATGGCTAACATGCCTTCGCTTTCGAGTAATCGGCAAATTTGGCGGTCGATAACCGGAGTGGGATCGGGCAGGGTGGTTTGATAAGAGTCTAGCAAGCGTTGGTTCAATAACGCATTCGCGACCAAACTGCGGTTAGGCTTGAGTTCAATCGACAAATTCGATATGAGGTTGGCGTTGTTTTGCTCGGGTAATGGATAACCTTCAAGCATGGGCTTTTCCGGGTTGACTAGAAACACGGCTGTCGACCTGAACCCGAATAATATATTTAAGTCCCTAAGTAGTGTCGTTAGGATTTTATCGAATTGCTCGGATAAATCGTTGTTGCGTGCAATGGCGCCGAGGAAGGCCAAATCCTTGGTATGTTTTCCCAGACGTTTTTGAATCGCGTTACGTTCCTCGAGTTTCGCTCTTATGATCGTCGTACCGTCTTCAGGCTTCGCGATGGCAATTCCAAGGCTTCCCGCAGTCTGTTCGACCTGTTTTTTTACATCGCCCGCTATTTCGTCAAGAATCGCTTGTCCGAGTCCGAATAGCGCATGGGCTTCGGCGTAAACAACGGCGCTGTTTTGTTTATCGAATCGGCTTAATTGCGCTGCCAAGTTGATCAATTTAACTAAGATAGAGCTATCGAGTATTGCGGGAGAGGTTTTATTTTGATACAAAACGGCGTCTGCGAGAAAGCCGGGAATATTCCAGGTGTCAATGATATAAGCGCCGATTTCGCAATGTGATATTCCTAATGTTTTTTTTTCGAACGATTCGGGGAGGTCTTCGGAATGATCGTTTAGCAATGCGCCGTATTCTTTGGGGAAGCATTGCAAGAGGCCTAATTGTCCGATGCGATGCAGTAGACCGGCCAAATAAGCCTGATCGGGCGATTCAAAGCCGATGAGTTTTGCTAATCGCCTGGCAAAATGAGCGCATGCCAAGGATCTGAACCAAATGACTTCGAGATAATTTTGGTGGGACGGCGAGACTTGGTTAAAAAATTGTTGGGCCACGCTGGTCATTGTGATGGTCTTCAACGGTTCGAGACCAAGGATAATCAACACACGATTTAAGTCTTTCACATCTCCGAATTGCTGGTAGAAAGGCGAATTGGCCGCGGACAATATTTTGGAGCTAAGCCCTGCGTCTTGCGAGATGATTCGAGTCAAGTCCTCGAAGCCGGTCTTTTGATTTTGAAAGGCTTCGATCAGATTCAATAAGACTTTAGGAATAGCCGGCAATTGCTGCGGGTCTATTTCAGAGAGAATTTTTGACATGGCGGTTTCCATGAGCTTTACCGATCGGCGAATTTATAGTATCGATGACGTTATCATAATCGATAATTCGGTGTTTGGCGTTCGTTTCTTGTTAGACTCATAAACGTTGATTCATCGGAACGGTTCGAGCTTGGGCGCTCGTGCTGAATCTAACAATCATGCACAATATAACTTACCTGATTACTGAGAACGTTCAGCCAACTTGACTCAGCGCGCAGGATACAGCGGCCTCCGGGTGTCTTTTCTTTTGGATACTTTTCTTTGGACAAGCAAAGAAAAGTATCGCGGTTGTCGGTCCGCGAACCGACTCCATATAAGCGTCGCGATAGCGACACAAAACCCACTTCGGATTTCAAATAGGCTGAAGCTTATACGTAATCAGGATAACTTATTGACTAAAGCTTATTCGAATACTGGCATTTGATATGAAAAAAATTTACATTGCGATCTGTTTGCCGGGGTTATTGAGTCTAGCATTGACGGGATGTGCCTGTGTTGACCTAGCGCAATCGGAAGATGCTCGTATTAACAACGTCATTATAGTGATCGGCGACGGCATGGGGCCGCAGCAAGTCGGGTTGTTATTGTCTTATGCCAGGCAAGCGCCGGGCAGTGTGATCGAATCGCGCAAAACCGCTTTCGACCGCATGATTGAACAAGGCGATGCCAAATTAACTATTTCGACGACGCACGCGGCCGGCACGTTAGTCACCGATTCTGCAGCTTCGGCGTCTCAATTGGCAACCGGATATTTTGCCGGTACGGAAATGCTGGGGCTGGATAAGGACGGCAACCGACGCGAAACGATTGTCGAAAAAGCCAAGCGTATCGGCAAGGCGACAGGATTGGTTTCCGACACGCGCATCACGCATGCGACGCCGGCGGCATTTGCCGCGCATCAAACGCATCGAAGTCTCGAAAATGAAATTGCCGAAGATTTGTTGAATATCGGTCCGGATGTCATGTTGTCGGCGGGGTGGGGTTATTGGTTGCCCGAAACCGTCAACGACCAACAATCGCAAGATTACCGGTCGGCAGCGCAATTACTGGGTCGGACCGACTCGATCGTTTCGAAACGTAAAGATCGAAAAAATCTATTGGAACAAGCACGGGAACAGGGCTATGAGTTGGTTTTCAATAAATCGCAATTGCAGCAAGCCCGGGACAAAACCTTGGGTTTGTTTGCCGCGTCCGAATTACCGAATGGCATTGCCGAGACCCTAGCCAAACCAGACCCGGATCGTATTGTTCCGACATTGCAGGAAATGTCGCGGCAGGCGTTGGATATCTTGTCGAAAAACGAACAAGGGTTTTTTCTAATGATCGAGGCCGGACAGATCGATTGGGCTTCGCACGGCAACGATACCGGCACATTATTGCACGAAATGCTCAGGCTTAATGAAACGCTCGAAACCGTGCTCGATTGGATGCAGGGACGAGACGATACCTTATTGATTGTCACGGCCGATCATGAAACCGGCGGCTTCGGTTTCAGTTATTCGGCGGCCGATATTCCCGAACCCCGGACGCTTCCTGGCGCGTATTTTCAAGAAGACAGGCAGTTTCAACCATCCTTTAATTATGGCAATCCTGAAGTGTTGGACCGGTTGTATGCACAGCAGTTGAGTTACTATGAGCTGTTCAAGCGCTTCGAGTCCTTGCCGAAGGCGCAAAAGTCGCCGGCTAAGTTGGCCGAAATGGTTAATCTTTATACCGAATTCAAAATCGACGAAAGACAAGCGGAGCGTATTTTAGCGACTGAAAACAACCGCTATTACCGGCTAAACCACCAATCATTGAGTTTAAAGCGCGTGCCTATAATGGGTTTCAACAGCGCGTTTTTTGCTTATCCGGCAGGCAATCGTCAAAATTTATTGGCGCGCGAAGTCGCCGAACAACAACACGCGGTCTGGGCAACCGGCACGCACACTTCAACGCCGGTGTATGTATTCATGCAAGGGCCTCGGCGGGTTTTGCAACCATTCGAAAAAATTCTGCATCATACTGAGATAGGCCGCCTGGCCGCCGATGCGTTATAATAAGCGGCTTTAATTCATTTCTAAGGCCGATAATGTCTATTTCTACAAGCGATCTTGAGCAGGTTATCCGCGAAGCCGGCACCATTGCATTGAATTATTTCAAAGCATTGAAGCATATAGAAATTACTAAAAAAGCGCCCCGCGATTTCGTTACCGAAGCCGATGTCGCGGTCGAAGCGTTTTTGAAAAAGGAATTGACCGGGCGCTATCCGCAATTCGGTTTTTGGGGCGAGGAAAGCGGTAAGTCCGAAAATCAAACCAGCCGTTGGATTGTCGATCCGATCGACGGCACGCATTCGTTTTCGAAAGGACAGTATTTTTGGTCGCTCAGCGTGGCGCTCGAAATCGAGGGGGAAATGGAATATGGCGCGGTCTATGCGCCGGCGTTCGACGATTTTTATTGGGCGCAAAAAGGGCAAGGGGCATACAAGAACGGCGAGCGTATTCATGTGTCTTCGGAAACCAACCTTGCCGATTCGATGGTCAGCACCGGCTTTGCGTGTTTGCGCAGTTACTTGACAGACAATAATTTGGCGCGCTTTTGCCGCATTGCGCAAGTCACTGCCGGGCAGCGTCGACTGGGATCGGCTGCTCTGGATTTATGTTTGGTCGCGGATGGGCAGGTCGATGCTTTTTGGGAACAAGAATTGAATCTTTATGATGTTGCGGCGGGCGTATTGATCGCGAAGGAAGCCGGAGCAACCGTTACCGACTTCAAGGGTAATCCCGGTATTTTTCCGAAACAGATATTGGTCACGAACAGCAAGGTCCTCAAGCAGATTTTACCGTTGATGTAAGGTATCGGCAGTCTCCAGGGTAAGTCTGCCGAGGACGATATACCTTTCGCACTTCAAATTTCGGCGATGCTTAAGGAGGCACCGGAGTGATCGGTCAGTCACCTAACGCTAGGTTAGGGACTGGCATAGAGCCCACATGGACGTATTCACCCAGCACCTAAATTCCATAATTGGGCTATGGGTTAACTATCTTAGATAATTTAGGTGCTGGGTTCACGGCGTCTTTTGACGGTCACCCCGGTGCCGAATTTTGATCTACGATGAGTATATTAATCTACGGTGGGTATAATTAAGATTTGAGGTCGTGCATCTAAGACAATGCCTGTTTGAGAGTTCGTAAAGTATAATAACCGGCCTGCATCCTTGTGTTCCGGTATTTCGCTTGGTTGCACGGGCAATCGAGTCGAATGATGGAGCAATGCTGTTGTTGATCCCGAAAATATTTGCCAGGCCTTTTTTGCTGAATCTGGCGCTGACATTTCGTGTTGTTGCCGAAGATTTTACGGCAGCGCTCGACGAAAAAATATTGTTTGAAGACATTCCTTCGGTCTATAGCGCATCGCGTTACGAGCAGCCGGTCACGCAGGCGCCTTCGTCGGTCAGTATCGTGACTTCAGAGGATATCAAGAAATTCGGTTATCGCAATCTAGGCGATATTGTCGGCAGCATGCGCGGCATGTATACCAGCAATGACCGTATTTATCAGCGTATCGGTATTCGCGGCTTCAACCGGAGCGGCGATTACAATACCCGTGTTTTGGTATTGATCGACGGTCATCGCAGCAACGACAATTTGGTCGATTTCAGCGCGATCGGATCCGAGTTCATGGTCGATGTCGACGATATCAGTCGCGTCGAGCTGGTTCGAGGGCCGGCATCTTCTCTCTATGGCAGCAATGCTTTTCTTGGCATACTCAATATCATTACCAAGCGCGGTCGCGATCTTGAAGGCCCGTCCGTGACCGGCGTATTCGGCAGCCAGGAGACCTATAAGGGGAAATTCACTTACGGACAACGCTTCGACAATGGATCGGAGCTTTATTTGTCGGGTTCTCATTTTCAAAGCGAGGGCGAGGATAATTTGTCCGTGGCCGGTCTCGGCACCGCGCGCGATATGGATAAGGACCGGTCCGAGCGCGGTTTTGCCAAATACACGTTGGGCGATTTTACCTTGAGCGGCGCCTATGTCAGTCGCAGCAAACGCCCGCCGGTACCGATTGTCGACACGATTTTCAACGACTCCCGCAATCGTCTGGATGACGATCGCGCTTATGCCGATCTGCTCTACGAACATTATTTCGATAACGGTCTTGAAGTCATGGCGCGTGCCTATTACGACTTCAATGCTTTCGACGGTTATTATGCCTTCGTGCCGGACGATTTGAGCCGCGACGTGTTTCGCGGTCAGTTATGGGGTAACGAGCTGAAATTGTCGAAAGCTTTTGGCGATCATCATGTCATTGTCGGCGGCGAATACCGTTACAATTTTCAGCAGGCGATGCGCAGTTTCGAGCGGGGCTCCGGCGAACAATTTGCCGATGTGGCTATCAAGCGCACGATTTGGGGCGTTTATATTCAAGACGATTACCGAATTTTAGATAACCTCACCTTGAATGCCGGCGTACGTTACGACCGCTATGAAGGTATCGCCGATGCGCTGAATCCTCGGGCCGCGCTTATTTACCAACCGTTTGCCGATACGACCTTAAAGCTGTTATACGGCCAATCGTTTCGCGTGCCGAGCGCTTTCGAGGAAAATTACCGTTTCGGCAATATTTGGGTCGGTAGCTCGGATTTAGAACCCGAGACAATGCGCTCATACGAGCTTAATCTCATTCAGCGTATTCAGCGCAATTATTTGCTTACGCTCGCGCCTTATTTCAACCAGGAATTCGATATGATTCGCTTGACCGGAGGCGGAACGGTTGGCGATCCTTATATTTATAAAAATGTTAATTCAATCGAAACCTACGGCATCGAAACCGAGCTGCAAGGGCAGTGGGAAAGCGGTTGGCGCGCGGCTTTCAGTTATGCCTACCAGCAATCGCGAGTACAGGGCGACCCCGGAAAACCCGAAAATTCCCCCGAACACCTAACTAAACTCAATATTACCGGGCCTTTATGGCAAGACCTTGTATTTGCCGGTTTCAACTTGAGTTATACCAGTCGGCGCAACACGTTCTCGTCCGATGTGCCCGGTTATTTTCTGGCTAATATGACCGTTTTTTCCAGCAATTTGATTCCGGGGCTGGAGCTGAGCGGCAGTATTTATAATCTCTTCGATAGCCGTTATCACGACCCATCCACGACTGATTTACGCGCCGAAACCATCGAACAAAACGGACGATTGTTTTTGGTGAAATTCAATTATGAGTTTTAACCGATGAGACGACTGATCGTTATCGGTTGCTGGTTATTAAGCCTGCTGATTTGCATGCCGCAGTGTCTCGCCGATACGCAGAGTATTACGATTACTGCGATTTTGAGCCGGGATGCGGAACCTTATCAGGAGGTTCTAGAGGGCGTTCGGCAAGCTTTTTTGGTCAGCGGGTTCCGTATTGAGCTCGATGTGCATGTTTATAAAGGCACCAACGATAAAGTCGCTATTAAAGCAGCCGTATCGGCTCGCGGGTCCAGAGCCGTTTTATCGCTAGGTAGTCAGGCGACCGGATTTGCCGTATCGGAGTTTAGCGAGCTGCCCTTATGCGCGGGGCTGATCGTTGACGAAAAAGCTTTGGGCGATAGTGAGAACGCCACTGGTCTAGTGCTGAAGTTTCCGTTGGAGATCGAACTGCAATGGCTCAAGATGTTTATCGGTTCCGATAAGGCGATTGCCGTGCTGTATCATGAAGAAAAAAGCGGCGGCGAGTTGCGTAGGGCTCAGCAACTTGCCGAGCAAATGGGGCTCAAGCTTCATGCGCAAGCCGTTAATAGCCACTCGGATTTACCGGCCGTATTGAAACGTTTGCCGCAGAATACCGGGGCGTTATGGAGTTTCGCCGAATCCGGTATTTTAAATGCTCAAACCGCCAAGCATGTGTTGCTCTATTCGTTTCGTAACCGAATTCCATTAGTCGGCCTGTCGAATCAGTGGACTAAGGCCGGGGCGCTTTATTCGCTCGATCGGGACTATTTCGACATCGGTGTTCAGTGCGGCGAAAAAATCGTGAAAATTTTAAACGGTATTCCCCTCGAAAAAATTCCGGTAGAGTCGCCGCGGAAGGTGTTTTACTCGGTCAATGTGAAAACGCTACGCCATATGAAGTTGGAACTGCCGGAAAGTTTAATTCAAGATGCCCATGAAGTTTTTTAACGTAAAGTCGCAAAGAAGCTTGACTCAAGAGTTCAATGCGTTCGTGATTTTACTGATTCTCAGTACGTCACTGATTATTACGGGCGTCAATGCCTATCAGTCTATTGCCGATAATTACAGCCGTCTGCTGACCCATGCCCGGGTTTTGGTGGAAATGATTGCGATTAACAGCGAATATGCGCTCTATACCCGTAATGTTCGCGAATTGCATGAGGTTGCACGCAAGCTGGATCAAATTGGCGAGATCGCTTATATCCGCTTTTACGATGCCGATAATCAGCTAATGTATCGGCACAGCAATATCTCCGGCAATTATGAGTCTACGTACCCAATTGAGCAAGCGCGGCCGCGATTGTTGACGCTATTGATGCATAGAAGCCGTTATGCAAGCTTGGCATTCGGCAAAGAGATTTATGGCTATAGCCAGGCGCCCGACGATTCCATGTTGCTGGAATTGAACGGTAGCTCTCAAACACCCGAATATATCGGGCGCATTGAATACGGTCTGTTATTGGAGGCTTTTTTTCGGACGGCAGGAAACGCGATCGTTAATGCGCTATTGGTGAGCTTTGCGATTTCGATAGTCGGGATTTTGTTGACGATCAGGATGACACGGAAAATTACATTGCCCGCACGGCGTTTGGCCGATGCGGCGATCGATATTTCCAACGGGCACTTCGATCAGCAGCTAAAAATCAAGGGCGGCAGGGAAATTAATGAGTTGACCGAAGCGTTCAATAAGATGCTCAGAAGATTGAGCATTTATCGTTCTCGCATCGTGGCTCAGCGTGAAGATTTGCGTGAAAAAGTTCGGCAGCGCACGAAAGCGCTGGAGGTCGCTACCGATAAAGCCGTCATGCTGGCTGAAGAAGCGCAAGCCGCGAATCAGGCTAAATCGCAATTTTTGGCTAACATGAGCCATGAAATCAGGACACCGATGAATGCGATCATCGGCTTTAGCGAATTATTGCTGAAAGAGGGTTTGAATAAACAAGAACGGCATTATGTGCAATTGATCGCTAATTCATCGCAGTCGTTATTATCATTAATCAACGATATTTTGGATTTTTCGAAGATCGAAGCCGGTAAGTTTGATTTACATTCGGACAATTTCGATCTTTATGTCACGTTGAATCAAATTGCCGATTTATTTTCGGCGCAAGCGGCGGCTAAAAATGTCGATTTGTGTTTCGACGTGATGCCGGGATTACCGACTTGGGTATGCGGGGACCAGGCACATTTGCATCAAATTTTGGTGAATTTAGTCGGAAACGCGCTTAAATTCACGCATCAAGGCGAAGTGATTGTTAGGGTGCGGCTGTTGGATGAAAATGCTTTGTCGGTTCGCTATCGCATCGAAATTCAAGATACCGGCATCGGCATCGAGCAGGACAATCTCACATTCATTTTCGAGCCCTTTACTCAGGCCGATGAATCTTCGAGCCGCTTATACGGAGGCTCCGGGCTTGGTTTGAGTATTACCCGCCAATTGGTTGAGTTAATGGGCGGTGCTATCGACTGCAGCAGCGAACCGGGCGTAGGATCTCGATTTGCCGTGGAGCTGGCGCTGGAAAGGCCGGCACCGACGCACAGTGAGCCTGGAATGTCTTTACAAGGTTGTAAGGTCTTAATTGCGGCTCAGCCGGGCACGAAGGTTAATATTATGACGAGGCAGATACAAGGCTGGTCGGGAGTCGTGTTAACTTCGGCAGCAACTCATGAAGCATTAGCGACGCTGCGCGAGGCTTTCGATAACGCCGAGGCGTTCGATACGATTGTGATTGACGATCGCTTGTCGGGGCTTAGCGGCTTCTTGACGGAGATCGTCAAGGCGCCAGAATTAACCGGGTTACGGACAGTATTGTGGGGCAATGCGGAATTATCCGAACAGGCCGAGGCTTATTTGAATCAACCCTATCAGCTAGTCGACTTGCAAAAATTTATCAAGCCTACCGATCTTGCCACGGATAATTCTTCCGGGCTAGGAGAGAGTTCTTCTCGATGTGATTTAGTTAAACTTCCGGAAGCGGCTATTTTAGTGGTTGAAGATAACCTAGTTAATCAAGAGCTCGCTAAGGCCATTCTTGTCGGTCTCGAATGCCACACGACTCTTTGCGCCGATGGTGCCGAAGCCGTCGAGCAGTTTGCCGAGCATGATTTCGATTTGATCTTGATGGATTGCCAGATGCCTATCATGGATGGTTATATGGCCACCGAAAAAATTCGTACGCTCGAATGCGAGCGGCAGCGGATTAAAACGCCCATCATTGCGTTGACGGCGGCAACGATTTCCGGTGATCGGGAACGTTGCGCGACAGTTGGCATGGACGATTTTTTGAGCAAACCTTTTATCGTCGAAGACTTAATCGATAAGCTGAAGTATTGGTTGCCACATAAAATTCAAAGCGTTTCAATAAAATCAAATGAACGTTCCGATCATTCGGTGTTGGATATGGATGCGCTCGCTAAAATTCGAAACTTAGATCCCAGCGGTTCGATCGCTACTTTAACGAAAATCATAACGATTTATTTAGAGACATCGCCGGAACAAATTCGAACAATCAAGTTGGCTTATTCACAAGAGAATAGGGATGTCGTGAGAAAAACCGCGCATAGCCTAAAGTCGTCTAGCGCCAATCTCGGCGCTGAAACCTTATCCGCAGTCTGTAAACGTTTAGAGACTCAGGCGATCGATGCACAGTGGCAAGATCTATCGGATTTAATAACAACTATTGAAAATGAGTTCGACTGCGTCGCCGATGCCTTGCGCACCCAACTCGATTCTTTATTGTGAACACGACTATGACGTCAATAGACCGAGAGGGGCTTGACGGCAGATTCCTGCTGCCGACATCCTCGCCAAGCACGCTCCACACCCTTGTTTATTATCAAATTGGGAATTGCTGGGATATTGCTCCGGGTTAGAGTTATAGAAAGAAAAAGGCTTGTTTGTTGACGGCCACGAGCGCAATGTAAATAAAGCACAGTAAGGCGCCCGCAAATGCCAGCCAGCGTTGATTTCCTTGACTGCGCATCGCCACGACACCTAGGCCGATATAACCCAGTAATGCCACGAGTTTGGCAATGATCCAGCCGAAATCGGCCGAAAGCCAGCCGCCGATAAAAACCAATGAAATGCCGCTGATTAGCAGCACCGTGTCGATGACATGCGGGGCTATTTTTAACCATTTTTGCGATAGTAATGCAGAATGGGTTTCCGATAAGAATATGCGCCCGGTAAAGCTGATGATGGACAGCGCGACAAAAAGCATGTGGATATGTTTGATCATAGTGAATTTAATCGTTTAGAAAAGGTGAAGGCCAAATTGGATGAATATTCTGCATATTACTTGAAATCAGAGCATTGTTCACGGAAAGCATGGTAGGCACGAAACTAATGAGTCTATAGATGTGCGGTGTGACTCGCCCTCATTCATTGATCAACAACCAATGTGTTACTTCGTCCAATAATTGTGTTTTTTAGCTCTTTTAGTGGGTCCAATGCTTACTCTAGGGTTAGCAATTGTTTTTTGGCACCGGTTTAGCCGTTTATAACCGCGCGTTAATTTATAGCATGCTATGCATTAACGCGCTACTTTCATGCTGAGCTCGCACGAAGTATAGAGTCATGTTTACCAATTCAAGCCAAGCAGCAAAAATAAAACGATAATGGCCGGTGCGGCGAAATTCTGTAGTCGGCCTCCGCTCCAGGGGAAAGTTTCGTTTTCGCCCATCAGATCTTTGATACGGTCATGGACTTGATCCTGCATATGATAACGTGGGGTCATGATTTTTCTCCGGTTAGGTGGTGGGATGGGTTTTTGTGTCGATAACTGCGCATTTGCCCGATCAATACACCTTGAATTTCAACTTGATGAGGTTTATAACGCATTGGTTTTAAATCTGAATTCGCCGGAACTAGTACTGTTTCATGCGGGTACTGTTCGATGATTTTGAGCGTGGCTTCCAACTTGTCGATCAATGCTACGACGATTTCGCCGTTAAGGGCGTGGCTGCGTTGTTCGATGACGACCCAGTCGCCGTCGAAAATACCCTCGTCGATCATCGATTCGCCTTTGACCTGTAGGATGTAGCAAGGCTTTTCGGATTTGAGTTGATCGGGGACGTGCATGTAATTGATATTTTCAATGGCTTCGATCGGTTTGCCGGCGGCGATTGCACCGACCAACGGTAACGTATTGCGTTGATCGTTAGCCGAAGGTTCTTTCAGCGCCAAGGCGTAGGCTGTTAAGCGGATGCCGCGTTGTTTTCGATTAGGTGCTTCAATTAGGCCGGCTTTAATGAGTCCTTGAATATGTTTGTGTAGCGAGCCTCTCGATTTTAGTCCGATAGCGGCGCATAATTCGTCGAGCGTAGGTGGATGTGCAAAGTCTTGTTGATCGAGTAAAAAATCAAAGACTTCTTGTTGTTTGCGGGTTAAATTTAAAAGCTGCATAATCTGTTCTCTATTTGTTTTGTAAAAATAGTACATAAAGAACAAAAAGAAAACAAGGTTTATTTTTGTTATCCCGATCGAGCACCACATTTCGACAGTAGTGTATGGAGACGCAGTGTGTTGGGCGGATTTTGCTTCTGCAAATCTGTCATGCACTCAGCGCCTAAAACCATAGGCTACTGACGATAAGTGATAATCTTCGTTAATTTAGGTGCTGGATTTTTAACGGGTGTTCGGTGCCGAAATTTAATGTGCGAAAGATAAAATAAACGGATTGGCTATGACGACAGTAAAAAAATTATCGGAATGGCATGCTTCAATGCGGCAATGGCGGCGGCATTTGCATCAATTTCCTGAAACCGCATTCGAAGAAAACGAAACGGCTCGTTTTATTGCCGCAAGATTAAGGGAATTCGGGCTTGATGTTCATCAAGGTTTAGGGAAAACCGGTATTGTAGCGAGCTTGACGGCGGGCACGAGTTCTCGAAAAATTGCGCTAAGAGCGGACATGGATGCTTTGTTTATTCAAGAGCAAAATAAGGTTGCACATCGTTCGAAGCATGATGGAAAAATGCATGCTTGCGGGCACGATGGTCATAGTGCGATGCTCCTCGGCGCGGCAGGATATTTAAGTCGGTGTCCTCAATTCGATGGAACCGTATATTTCATTTTTCAACCGGCCGAGGAAGGCCGGGCCGGTGCGAAACGGATGATCGATGACGGCTTGTTTAAGTTGTTTCCAGTCGATTTCGTGTTCGGTATGCATAATTATCACGATATTCCGGAAGGATATTTTGCCGTTAAATCCGGTCCGATGATGGCTTCGTTCGATTGTTTCGAGATTGTTGTCACCGGGCATGCCGCTCATGCCGCAATGCCGCATTTAGGTAACGATGCTATTGTTGCCGCCGCGCAAGTAATCAGTGCTTTGCAAAGCATTGTCAGCCGTACGGTCGACCCGCTCGATTCGGCGGTGGTTAGCATTACGCAGATTCATGGCGGCGATACTTGGAATGCCTTACCCGAGTCGGTTGTGCTGCGAGGTACGTTTCGATGCTTTAAGCCAGCGGTGCAGGAATTGATTGCCGATAAGATTAGAAAGACGGTCGAAGGAATTTGTGCGGGATTGGGCGTTAGCGGGTCGGTTGTATTCAATCCCGAGAATCCGGGGTATCCGGTGTTGGTCAATGAACCGAATGCGACCGAGTTGGCATTGCTGGCGGCAACAAAGGTGGCGGGAAGCGAAGGTGTCGATTTGTGTCCGGTGCCGAGCATGGGCTCGGAGGACTTTGCGTTTATGCTGCAGCAAGTGCCGGGTTGTTATGTATGGATCGGTAACGGCCCCTCGGAAGGCGGTTGTTTATTGCACAATCCGCATTACGATTTTAACGATGCTATTTTACCGATGGGAGCCGCCTATTGGGTTGGCTTGGTGGAAACGGTTTTGCCGGCAGAAGTTTGACGGTGCGATTAGGATTTCGTGATAAATAATGTCCTGGAACTATGAGCCTTGTTGAGGGTTCGGTCACTCGCTCGGCAGGTCGCCGTGAATACGTCCGTGTAGGCTTGACGGCGGCGACTGATTGCCATGGATGGCATGAATGCAGATTTTGCAGGAGCAAAAATCTGCCCTGCCGCCGACACCTGCCAATCGAGCAACCGAACCCTCCTTAAAATAGGGAAGTTATTTACGACCAAATCCTTAGTCTTTGTCTTCATTCGGCAGGGTTAACAAGTGACTCATTTTTTCGACTTTGGTGGTCAAGTACGCGCGGTTGTCGTTATGGAAAACCGATTCGATCGGGATGCGGTCCTCGACTTTGATGCCGAGTTGAGTCAATGCATCGATTTTTCTCGGGTTATTGGTGATCAAACGAATCGAATTGACGCCTAAGTCTTGTAGCATTAACGCGGCGAAGGTGTAGTCGCGTTCGTCGTCCAAATGACCTAAATGAATGTTGGCATCGACCGTATCCATGCCTTGGTCCTGTAAGTTATAAGCCTGAAGTTTTTTCAATAACCCGATACCGCGTCCTTCTTGGCGTAAATAAATCAACACGCCTTGCCCCGCGTTGCTGATGATCTGTAGCGCTTTGTCGAGCTGTTCGCCGCAGTCGCAACGCCGCGAACCGAGGACATCGCCGGTGAAGCATTCGGAATGGATGCGAACCGGAACTCGATTTTTGTTTGCGACTGAACCCTTTACGAAGGCTACATGCTCCTTAGTGTCGATGTTGTTGCTGTAATAATGCAGAACGAATTCGCCGTAACGGGTTGGAATGCGGGTTTGAACAAGATTTTTTATCTGAGGCTTCACGTCGTTTAATCGAAATAATGTAATGGGCTGTATTTTAACAGCAATTCCCAGTTTGAGCAGTTTCGCCGATTTTAGGGTGTGGGGTATGCCTGTCGAGGAACGCCGTAAACCCAGCACCTAAATTACCCAAAATAGTTAACCATAGCCAATGAACTATGGAATTTAGGTGCTGGGTAAACCCATCCCTGGGGGCTTGGCGGCAGCTCGAACGCCAAGGATGGCCTGAATGCAGATTTTGCAGGAGCAAAAATCTGCCATGCTGCCGACATCCTCGCCAAGCATACCCCACACCCTTTTTGATCTCCAAATTGGGAATTGCTGGTATTTTAACCAATTCGTTAGGTTCGTAGCGAAAAACTTTAGAATTTTTCAGCAATTCTCGGTTTATGCATTTTCGGCGGTTTAGGGTGTTTGTGATGATTATGATATTCTTTTATTGAAGTCGGATTTTGCGCGGACGATGTGGCGGCAAATTTGGATATAAGAGCGGCTTGGCTTGAAGAGACGGGTTATGAAAGAAGCAAAATATTTTTTAGGGCAGATCGTTCATCATAAATTGTTTAATTACCGAGGGGTTATCTACGATGTCGATTTCGAGTTTCGCGGCGGAGAAGAATGGTACGAAAAAGTCGCGCGCAGTCGACCCGCAAAGGATCAACCTTGGTATCATGTCTTAGTCGATAATGCCAGCCACCAAACCTATGTCGCGGAATGCAATTTGACGGTCAGCCAGAACAAACAGCGGATTCATAATCCGATGGTAGATTATTATTTCGACGATTTTGACAACGGGGTTTATTCGCTGCATGTCATGAAGAACTGATCACGCGAACGAGGGAGATGTTCGTCAATCGACTTTATTTTCGCGCTTGTATCAGTTTAATAATATCGCCGCTGCTTGAGTCGACATGAATCGAACTGAAGCCGGAGGCTTGCACGTTTTTGATCGTTTGCCGATTGATGTTTGCGCCGACCAATGAAACTGTCAGCGGGTTCAATAGATTCATCAAGCGAGCAACCAAAGGTCTTGAGCTTAAAACGTGTTCGAGCAGCACGATTTGTCCGCCCGGTTTTAAGACTCGATGCAATTCTTTGAGCCCTTTTCTGGGCGAGGGTACCGAGCAAAATACGAAAGAGGCAATCACGGTATCGAAACAATTATCGGCAAATTCAAGCGATTCGACATCCATTACATGAAGATCGACATCGATCTGTTTTCGGTTTTTTTTGTGTCTTGCAATATCCAGCATTTTGCCGCTGAAGTCGATTGCGGTTATCCGAGCGCCATGCGGGTAATAATCGAAGTTTTTACCGGTGCCGACGCCAATTTCAAGAATATGCTCGCCTTCGGCTTTGGCCCATAAGCGATTGCGCCATTTTTTGAAAAATAAGCCTTCCATGACGGCTTCAAGGCTGTCGAAATAAGGCGCAAGTCGGTCATAGCGTTTTTTGATCGAGAGGCTGTCCGGTTTCATATCATCTCCTTGTCATCGCGCATTAAAGAACTTGAATTGGTTGATCCTAAAAAAGCATTTCACCATGAAGATCATGAAGAATAGCTTCTTACCCGTTTGTGTAAAACTTTCGTTCACCCGAAAAATTAGTGGGTTGCTAAAGCAACCTATTGAATTAACTAATATACTGCATGTGCTTTATGGTGAAACTACCGATTTTACTGTGAAAGTTCGTAGATTCGGACTCCTTATCTAATTTTTCGATATGCAAAACTCCGTTCTGGCAATGCCGGTTCCGGAGAGGGTGCGGTTGCTCGACCGACAGGCGTCGGCGGCAGGGAAAGCCGCCGTCGAGCCTACATGGACGTATTTACGGCGTCCTGTCGGGCGAGTGACCGCACCCTCCACCAACGCCACGCGCTTTCATTTGCCGGGCCTTCATGAAAGTTAGGTTTATAATACACACGCATCAAGTTTCAGCTTTTTATCTCCCTCATCCTAACCTTCTCCCAAAGGGAGAAGGTATTGAAGTGCCGAAATTTAATCGACGATGGGCTTATACCTTTCGCACTTCAAATTTCGGCAGTGCCGGAGGAGGCCTCGGGGTGCTC
>NZ_JBNGHF010000052.1:0-28972 GCF_050611805.1 Methylotuvimicrobium sp. | reverse complement strand
GAATTGCCGAGAAGACGGTCGATGCGCTTGATTTTATGTTTGAGATAGGCCGGCCTCTACGGTGGCCATGAGCGCTTTAAGCCGGGTTCGATGAAGCTCAGGAAGTGCCTGTTTGATTAAACGATGGAGTAAACTGATGGTCGACATAGGGCCTCCCCGGCGAAGCTGAAAGATTACGAATTTCAGCAATTAGACCCGAAAAACCAATTTATCGATCAATTTTTAGCTATAGCAAATTGTTTTATATGGCTATTTTGTGGGGATACCTCAGGTTCAGGTTACTTTTTTGATTAATCATAGCCCATGTTTGACACCTAATTTTAAAACCCATTATGAATCAATACATTATTGATTCATAAATGACCGTAAGGCACTACATAGGCGTCTCTTAAGCGAGATTCGATCTAAAGTAGAGTTTTTTGTATACCTCCAGGAAGCGGGGCGAAGCGCTTCTTGGCCTAAGGCTGAATCTGTGCATCGGAGCGCAGTGACGAAAGCCCGAAGTCGATTACCGTGGTCCGGCTTTGCCAATCTATACCTTTCGTACTTCAAATTTCGGCAGTGCCAGAGAAGGCGCCTGGGTGTCTGATAAAGGCTTTGCCAGCATGGAGCTGGCATAGAGCCTACATGGACGTATTCACCCAGCACCTAAATTATCCAAGATAGTTAACCATAGTCAATGGACTATGGAATTTAGGTGCTGGGTTCACGGCGTCCTTTAGCGGACACCCAGGCGCCGAATTTTGAGCTACGACGGGTATATTTTTCACGAAATCCTATGCGGTCCATTAGAAAATAATAACGCCGCCTTATATCTAAGCCGCCTCTTTCGCTATCATGTAATCCAGAAAGTCTTTGCAATCGGCCGGAATAATTTCGAACCCCAGCCGTTTGCAGAATCGTTGCTCCTTCACAGTAGGATTTTTCCGCATCACCCAACCTTTCGGTTCGCTAGCCGCGTAAACGATGTCGCTCATTACCATGCGCTCGGAGTCGCGGTTCAGCGGCAGACCCAGCAGCAAATATTTCTTATTCTTCCGGTACTCTTTTAAAAATTGCGGAATCGCGAATCCGCCCATCAATTCAGTAATGTAGTCGACATAATCGGCATCCGAAGCGATGTAGTTCGACACCGGTTTTGGGGTACCCATCGGCTTAAACAAAATCGGAATGTTCGGATTCGCGTCGGCCTGGTCGATTTCGAGATACTCTTTGCCGTCGTAGTGAAAAATCTTGAATCGATTTTGACTGGCCGAAATACGCGCGACGCCGACAATCAGCGTGTGCTCGACATCGGCATAGCTGTCGAGCAATTGCGTATCGCGATTAATATCGACGACATAATGCGGCCGCCATTCGGAAAGCCAATTATGGATACTCGCCCGCGTCCAATCCGAATGACCGTAAACGCCGTCCAAAAACTGGGTCAAAAAATTCCTCCCCCGTTTCAATTCCCGGTTCATCGCCGCTCGGGGAAATTCGTACATCAGCTTCGGCGCCATCGGCTGCCCGTCGTTCATCGCCAAAATCAGGCTTTCGCTATCGGCCGGAATCGGCTGACCGGTTTTTTTATGATTTGAATCGAATAAAACACCCGGGCCTAAGTAAGGTACAACCTCGTTATCGTAGAGACCGGAAAGAATTTCGGAAAAGACGTTGTTGTTCATGCTTTGCTCCTGTTTGAATTAACATTCTAAAGTGAAAGCAACTTCCGAACCAAACATATATCCTTCTGTAATATTTGAATTTTTCTATCATCAATTTGAAAATCAGCGAATTCCATAGGCAACATAACATTAACATTTGTCGGGTTTCTAACAAACCGACTTCTACTCATCAAATACCCTGCCCTGTCTTACTATACTCAATCGTAGATCAAAATTTGGCACCGGTGTGCCCGTCAAAGGACGCCTTGAACCCAGCACCTAAATTCCATAGGTCTTTGGCAATGATTCAAAATCATGGCTTATTTAGGTGCTGGATGAATTATCCAAGACAATTAACCATGGCCAATGGGCTATGGAATTTAGGTGCTGGGTAAATACATCCATGTAGGCTCTATGCCGGCCCCTCACCTTGCGTTAGTTGAGGGGCCGAGCACCCCGACGCCTCCTAAGGCACTTCCGAAATTTAAAGTGCTAAAGGTAAAACTATAGCCTTTCGATAATCGCCTACAAAATCACTTTTCGGATGTAGCCAAACCTACCAGGCCCAACAATTTGTCGCTAATACAACCCGAACTCCCCTGACAAAAAACCTATTTTACTCTTTATATCAATGTCTTACAGCATTGGCACAACGATTGCTTTATCTCGATTGCCATTAACCACAAATTCAAAGAGGAGAAGACCATGGCATTACGTCAATGTGCTATTTACGGTAAAGGTGGAATCGGGAAATCGACCACTACCCAAAATCTGGTTGCCGGCCTGGCCGAACTCGGCAAAAAAGTCATGATCGTCGGCTGCGACCCGAAAGCCGACTCGACCCGCTTGATCCTGCATGCGAAAGCGCAAAACTCGATCATGCAAATGGCAGCCGATGCCGGCAGCGTCGAAGATCTCGAATTGGAAGACGTGCTGAAAGTCGGTTACGGCGAAATCAAGTGCGTCGAGTCAGGCGGCCCGGAACCCGGTGTCGGTTGCGCCGGCCGCGGTGTTATTACCGCGATCAACTTCCTTGAAGAAGAAGGAGCCTACGATGAAGACCTTGATTTTGTTTTCTATGATGTTCTTGGGGACGTTGTCTGCGGTGGCTTTGCCATGCCGATCCGTGAAAACAAGGCGCAAGAAATTTACATCGTTTGTTCGGGCGAAATGATGGCAATGTATGCCGCCAATAACATCGCCAAGGGTATCGTGAAATACGCGAACTCGGGCGGCGTGCGTCTGGCCGGCTTGATATGCAACAGCCGCAACACCGCGCGCGAAGATGAATTGATCATGGAACTAGCCCGCCGGTTAGGAACCCAGATGATCCATTTCGTGCCGCGCGATAACGTCGTGCAACGTGCTGAAATCCGCCGTATGACGGTAATCGAATATGAACCGTCCGCTAAACAAGCCGATGAATACCGTTCATTAGCCCAAAAAATTATCGACAACAAAAATATGGTCATCCCGACGCCTATTACGATGGACGAGTTGGAGGACCTTTTGATGGAGTTCGGTATCATGGAAGAAGTCGACGAGTCGATCGTCGGAAAAACCGCTACAGCTTAACGGCTAGCCGGGCAGGCGCGAAAGAGCTTCGCCCGGCTCCGAGCTAACCAGGTTGAATTATCGCAAATGCTTAACTCAACCTCCGATTCCCAAATCTGCCTGTTGGGGGATTACCCACGGCAAGAGAGGATAAGATTATGCCAGCCATGACAAGAGAAGAGACCGAAGCGCTCATTCAGGAAGTGCTCGAGGTCTATCCCGAAAAAGCCCAAAAAGATCGGGCTAAACATTTAGCCGTAAACGATCAAAGTTTGGAAAAAGCCAATAAATGCATTACGTCGAACCGCAAATCGCTGCCCGGCGTGATGACGATACGCGGTTGCGCCTACGCGGGTTCGAAAGGCGTGGTGTGGGGTCCGATCAAGGACATGATCCACATTTCGCACGGCCCGGTCGGCTGCGGTCAATATTCCCGCGCCGGACGCCGTAACTATTATGTCGGCACGACCGGCGTCAACACCTTCGGCACAATGAACTTCACGTCCGACTTCCAGGAAAAAGACATTGTGTTCGGCGGCGACAAAAAACTCGCCAAGTTGATCGACGAAATCGAAGTATTATTTCCGCTCAATAAAGGTATCTCGATTCAATCGGAGTGCCCGATCGGTCTGATCGGCGACGACATCGAGGCGGTTGCCAAGATGAAGAAAAAGGAACACGGCAAAACGGTCGTGCCGGTACGCTGCGAAGGCTTCCGAGGCGTTTCGCAATCGCTCGGCCATCATATCGCGAACGACGCGATCCGTGACTGGGTCCTTGAAAACCGCGACGGAGACGACAGCTTCCCGACCACGCCTTACGACGTAGCCGTAATCGGCGACTACAACATCGGCGGCGATGCATGGGCTTCGCGGACCTTGCTCGAAGAAATGGGATTGCGCGTCGTTGCGCAATGGTCGGGTGATGGTACGATCGCCGAAATCGAGATAACGCCGAAGGTCAAATTGAACCTGATCCATTGCTATCGTTCGATGAACTACATCGCCCGGCACATGGAAGAAAAATACGACATTCCGTGGATCGAATACAACTTCTTCGGCCCGACCAAGATCGCCGAATCCTTACGCAAAATCGCCGCACACTTCGACGACACGATCAAGGAAGGCGCCGAACGCGTCATCGAACGTTACAAGGCAGAATACGAAGCGGTTATCGCGAAATACCGCCCGCGCCTGGAAGGCAAACGCGTGATGCTCTATGTCGGAGGTCTCCGTCCGCGTCATGTCATCGGTGCCTATGAAGACTTAGGAATGGAAGTGGTCGGCACCGGCTACGAATTCGCACATAACGACGATTACGACCGCACGATCAAGGAAATGGGCAATGCCACCTTGCTGTACGACGATGTCACCGGCTACGAGTTCGAAGAGTTCGTCAAAAAAATCCAGCCCGATTTGATCGGTTCCGGCATCAAGGAAAAATACATTTTTCAGAAGATGGGCATTCCGTTCAGACAAATGCATTCCTGGGATTATTCCGGCCCCTATCACGGCTACGACGGTTTCGCGATTTTCGCCCGCGACATGGACATGACATTGAACAATCCGTGCTGGAAAAACATTAAGGCACCTTGGAAAAAAGAGACTACTAGCGAGCCGGTTAAAGCCGCCGCTTAAAAAATCGAGGAGCAAGGCGAAAAATGAAACATGAAAGGCGGATTATCGCCGGCGATCATCCTTCATATTCTTTCGTCTTGTACCTTTCATCTTTAGCCTATTACGCCTGTCCACAGATTGGTGGCGCGTTAGGAGATTACCATGAGTCAACAAGTCGACAATATTCAACCCAGCTACCCTTTATTCCGTACCGACGAATACAAGGAAAACCTGGCAACCAAACGCGCGGAATACGAGGAACGACATCCGCAAGAACAAATCGATGAAGTCTTCCAATGGACGACGACCGAGGAATACAAGGAACTGAACTTTAACCGAGAAGCACTGACCGTCAACCCGGCCAAAGCCTGTCAGCCTTTGGGCGCGGTCCTTTGCGCGCTGGGCTTCGAGAAAACGATGCCGTACGTGCACGGCTCGCAAGGATGCGTCGCTTATTTTCGGACCTACTTCAACCGGCATTTCAAAGAGCCGATCGCCTGCGTATCGGATTCGATGACCGAAGATGCGGCGGTGTTCGGCGGTCAGAAAAACATGTTCGCCGGCCTTGAAAACGCCAAAGCCTTATACGAACCGGAAATGATCGCGGTTTCCACGACCTGCATGGCCGAAGTGATCGGCGACGATTTGAACGCTTTCATCGGCAATGCCAAAAAAGAAGGCCATATCGAGCAGGACTTCCCGACACCGTTCGCGCATACGCCGAGTTTCGTCGGCAGCCACACGACCGGCTGGGACAACATGTTCGAAGGCATCGCGCGCTATTTCACGCTGAACTTCATGGAAGGCAAGGAAGCCGGTTCGAACGGCAAGATAAACTTCGTGCCCGGCTTTGAGACCTATCTCGGCAACTTCCGCGTGATCCACCGGATGATGAAGGAAATGGGCGTCGATTATTCGCTGCTCAGCGATCCGACCGAAGTGCTCGACACGCCGGCCGACGGTCATTTCCGGATGTACGCTGGTGGCACGACGATGGACGAAGTCAAAGACGCGCCTAACGCCTACAACACGATTCTGCTACAGCCTTGGCAGCTCGAAAAAACCAAGAAATACGTTCAGAACACCTGGAAGCACGACGTGCCGAAATTGAACATTCCGATGGGCCTGGAATGGACCGACGAGCTGTTGATGAAAGTATCGGAAATCACCGGCAAGCCGATTCCGGAATCTCTGGAAAAGGAACGCGGCCGCCTTGTCGACATGATGACCGACTCGCACGCCTGGCTGCACGGCAAAAAATTCGCGCTGTACGGCGATGCCGACTTCGTACTGGGCATGGTCAAATTCCTGCTCGAACTAGGCGCCGAACCGACCGAGATCCTGGTCAATCATGCCAACAAACGCTGGAGAAAAGCCTGCGAGGCGGTTTTGGAAGCCTCTCCTTACGGTAAAAACTCCACCGTGCATATCGGCAAGGATTTATGGCACTTCCGTTCGCTGGTATTCACGAACAAACCGGATTTCATGATCGGCAATTCCTACGGCAAGTTCATCCAGCGCGACACCTTCTACAAAGGCGAGGAATTTGAGGTACCGCTGATCCGCATCGGCTTCCCGATCTTCGACCGCCACCATCTACATAGAATGACGACCTTGGGCTACGAAGGCGCGATGTACATTCTGACCACGCTGGTCAATGCGGTTCTTGAGCAATTGGATAAGGAAACCAAAGGCATGGGCACAACCGATTACAACTACGATTTGGTTCGTTGATCCCCCGGCCGGATTCGCGATATTGCGCAATCCGGCCACCCATGCACCCGGTTGGATTACACCCTACCGGGCTAACCCGACCGACTTAATTAGATTGGAGATCCTAATGCCCAGCGTGATGCTCAGAAAACGCGACGACGGCAAATTGCTGTTCTATGTCGCGAAGAAAGATCTGGAAGAAACCATAGAGTCGCTGGAATTCGACGCCCCCGACAAATGGGGCGGCGAAGTCGTGCTAGGCGACGGTTCGCGATATTACTTCGAACCGCTCTCGCCCCCGCCGAAAATTCCGACGACTCTTCAAGCGAAACGTTTATAAGGAGGCTGTCATGGCTTTATATATTGTTGCCGACGAATGTATTTCCTGCGGCGATTGCGAACCGGTTTGCCCTACCAATTCGATCACGGAAGGCAAAATCGTATTCGAAATCGACAAAAAGACCTGCACCGAATGCGAAGGCGATTTCGACAAACCGCAATGCGTCCGGGTCTGCCCGGTCGATAATTGCATCCTGCCGTTGCCGGCCTGAGCGATGATCACGCCCGAATTGGCCGACGTGATCGCCGCGACCGTCGAAAACCAGGGAATCGATGAAGCCGTCATCGGTCAACTCAGAGCCGGTCATCCCGGTGTGCATTTCACCTATTGCATGGATGACGATATTCCAAATCACCAACCGGTGCTCGAACGCGCCGGTTTCAATTTGTATCTCGTCGACGGGCGCGATCATTGTTTATGTTTGACACACGATTTCGAGCGGGCGACCGGGTTTGTCGTTGCCGAAATCATGGGTGAATGAGAGTTCGGATGAATGAACCAACTGAACCGGTAGCAACGCCGATAGCCGACTGTAGTTTATGCCGTTTTCGGAATAAGACGCTACTGATGGGGCGCTGCATGCCTGGGGACACTTGCGTAATGGCTGAAAGCGGCCGGCAAATCGACCGCTTCTTCCGCGTCAATCCTCAATATGCCTTGGCGTTTTTGCACGATAAATTTTGGGAACGGCGTGCCATCGCGGTTCGTTATGTTCCCCAAAGAGCTCTGAACAAAATGGTCGGCGATGAGGATGAAGTCGTACGTCGAGCGGTTGCTTACCGGTTGCCGCAGCAACATCTGATGCAGTTGATCGACGACCCGGATCGCGAAGTCCGTATTACGGTCGCCGACCGTATCGGCCTGGAACATCTGGAAAAGCTTGCCGGCGATACCGATTATTTCGTTCGGCTCACGGTAGCCAAACGCTTACCGCAGGGCCGGTTGTTTCGCTTGATCAAGGACGACGATTTGAAAGTTCGGCAAATTGTTGCCGAACGCCTACCGGAAGTCAGCTTGGGGTTGATGATCAACGACCCTGCACCCGAGGTTCGTCGTGTTCTGGCTGAACGCATGGCGACTCAAGACTTGGCTCCTTTGCTTAACGACAACGATTGGCTAGTGCGCTATACCGCCGCGCTACGAGCCGATCCGAACGATCTGTCTGTGCTGACAAACGATCCGGAACATGATGTACGCGAATTGGCGCTCAGACGCTTGAACGACCCATCCGTTACAGGAACCGATCATGAATGAATCGCCAACATTAATAGCCGCACAACTTATTGCCGATTGTTGCAAAAAACTGATACCCGGCCCGAACGACGACCTGCTACTTGATCAATTACGCACACTGATACCTAACTACCCGGTCCGCCTGGCCTGGGTCGGGGACGAATGGTACCGCATCGGAGGCGTCGTCGATTCCAACAATCGGCGCATCGCGTGGGACCTGATCGAATGGAGCGAGCGCACCTTCATCGAATGCGGCCAAAATCTGCAAACACTGATCGAACATACCCGCGAGCAACGATTGATCGCAACACGGCAGTCCGGACAATCGCTATTTTTCGTTGTGCAAACCGGTCACAGAGCTGAAGATTTCACGCTGATTGAAATCGACAAGACCCGTGAGGTGTTGGACCGGCTGTTAATCAACGAAAATGAACCGCCGGAAGACTTGGAAGAACTCATCGACCCGCTGAACCCCGCAACGGTCGAATGCGTCGCGGTCGGAACCTCCCGTTACGCTTACCGACGCAAAACCGATATTAGATTATTCATGGAAGCCATTAACGCGCATCATGCAATCGAACAACCCGTGCAACGTTTTATAGACGATTGGAATCGCAGCAGTGCCGGCCAAAAAAACCATTTGTCGGAAGACTGGCTGATCAAACCTTCGCAACATACCGGCCGTTTTGGAGAACAAATCGTCAATGCCGAAATCATCAACATCCAAAAAAACCGCCTGCCCTATCTCGAAGATTTAGCCGGCAAAAAAGGTAACACGCTAAGCGGACTACTGAACCGCTTCGACCGCCAAGCAGGCTATCCTTTTGCGTGGTTCTTTTATATGGTCAAAAGAAAACTCGTTTCGCCGTACTGCGCGCAAGCTGTCTTTCAGGACATCAGCGGCGACTTCGCCTATCTGCCGCAACGCGACGAAGCGGTGCTGCGCGACTGGATCGCAAAGCCTTATTATCTATAGCGTAACCGGACTGTCTGCCGGCATCGATTAAGAGTGATGAGCAACACATTGCATTTTTGCTATGCGTTGATTTATACCTTTCGCATTTCAAATTTCGGCGATGCTTAAGGAGGCGCCAGTGTGATCGGTAAAGGCTTTGCCAGCATGGATGCTGGCATAGAGCCTTGTATGATTAATTTAAATGAATTTTAGCCAGGAAATACTTTAAGCTGTACCGAGTTCATTGGGAGGCCGCTTGAGCCTGAGGACTGGATTAAACCAGAGCCTGTCATGTAGATTGGCCCCCGCCCTATTCACCTATACCGCGGAGTATCTGAGGCTTAGAGCCTGCATTCACAAGGATGGTAGGTGCATACGCAGGGTCGGGAACCAATGACTAGTTTACTTTCCTTATCACAGAATAACAATTAAACATGGCAGATCAACAAATTAACAGCGCTTCACTTGACACACAAACCCGTATCTTCGCTGGCGTCGATGTAGGATCTAAAGAACTGGTTTTGGTGGTGCGCAAAAATGGCAAACCTTTCAATCCGCAGAAGTTCTCCAATACCCCAACTGATCATGCCCGGATGGCCAAGAAACTGAACAAATTGTCCGGCATTATCGTGTGTATGGAAGCCACCGGCAGTTATCATTTCGATTTAGCCGTTGCGCTCCATGATGCCGGCGTCAAGGTAATGGTCATCAATCCCAAGGTCTCTCATAACTTTGCTAAAGTGTTGATGAACAATAGTAAAACAGATGATGTGGACGCGAATACTCTGGCGGTGTATGCCGAACGGATGGATTTTGTGCCTTGGTCCCGTCCTTCGAATGAAAAGATCGCTTTACGTTGTTTCTCACGCCGTATTAATGCGCTAACCGATCAAAAAACAGCAGCAAAGAATCAGCTGCATGCCTTAAGCGCAACAGTTGAAACACCCAAAGCCGTGCTAAAAGATGCACAAGCAGCCATCGATCAATTAGATAAGCGTATCGATCAGTTAACGGCTGGCGCCTTGGCATTGATCGAAAAACATCCGGAACTCAGTCGAGCATTAGTTTTGTTCACGAGCATTAAGGGTATTGCCAATACCAGTGCGATTGCCCTCATGGGAGAACTACTGATTTTGCCTGCGGATATGTCGCACCGTGAGTGGGTCAAGTTTGCGGGGCTCGATCCAAGAGCTTTTGATTCCGGCACGAGTGTCCACAAAAAAACGCGTATATCCAAGGCCGGTAACAGCCAGATTCGCGCCGCCCTGTATATGCCTGTCTGGAGCGCTGTGCAGCATGATCGCCATATTAAGGCGTATTACCAACATCTCCTTGATATGGGTAAATTACCGTTGCAAGCCTGTTGTGCGGTCATGCGTAAATTGTTACATGCGATTCACGGCATGCTCAAGCATGATAAACCATTCGATAACACGCGTTTTTATGCAATTCCGTCAATCGCTGAATAGCAGAAAAATGCCTATTTTTAACTTGATTTTAAACAGAGTATCTACATGGATGTATTCACGGCGTCCGTTGACGATCACCCCGGTGCCGAATTTTGAACTACGACGGTTATAAAAGAAAACCCTCCTAATTCCGGGATTTGAAATCCCTGACAAATAGGCTCTTGAATTCTTCTTATAGCCATAGTGTTTCAACTCCGCTTTCCAGTACAGCAAACATCAGGCCAGAGGTTATTTAAAAGAGAAAAGGCGCGGCGTCCGAACACCCAATACCTAAGTCCAAACCGGTCGAATGCCTTCCAACCATTTGTCCAATCGTTCGTCGGTGAGCTCTTTTTGCGTTTCCTCATCCAAAATGAGCCCGACAAATTTATCGTCAATGACCGCTTTCGAGTAAATGAATTGATAATTCCCAGTATCCCATGCTCCGCCGATGATTTCAGCACCGCATGATGTAAAGGCATCGTACAAATAGCGTACGGCGCTGCCAAAATTTTTGCCGTAACTCTTTTGATTACCCAGCCCGTAAAGCGCCACTTTTTTCCCGTTGAAATCGTGTCCGTTTAATTTCGGTATAAACTCTTCCCAACTCTCGGTTTGATTACCCGTCGATTTGCCGGGCAGCTCACCTTCTCCATAGGTCGGTGTGCCCAATATCAATACATCGTAATCAAGCAAATCTTCAACGATAGCCGTTCGAATATTGACCGGCTTTGCGGTATCGGGGCCGATTTTTTTCGCGATCGTTTTCGCGATCATTCTCGTCCTGCCGGTATCTGTTCCGAAAAATATACCTACTTTGGCCATTGGTAATAACTCACGCTTGAATTTGCAGTAAACCGGAAGCCGGGGTTTCGGCTTGCTCCCGCTGTTGCTCGGGCGTAAAAGTCTTCATCGATACCGCATGCAAACGGCCTGAAGCCAAAGCATCGGCCAAAGCCGCCATGACGCCTTGTTGTTGCCGGACCAACGTTAAACCAGCAAACGCCTCGCTGACCACCGTAATCGACAGATTACAGCCTTCGCCATCGATCTCGATGACCGCATCGGGATATCGATTTTTAATCAGGCTCTCGACTTCAATGGGCGTTATCGCATCACTGGCCGTTGCCTTCGAAACTGTTTTCACCGACATTTTTTGCAATAAGGGTAACAAACTGCCATCGTTATGCATCGCTTCGACGATATCGCAACCGCCGACCAACTCGCCGTTAACGAACAATTGCGGATAGGTTGGCCAATGGGAAATCTTCGGCAGTTTTTCGCGGATGAATGGCGCTGCCAGGACATTAACATAGGAGAACGGAATTCCGGTTGCGTTTAAAATTCCGACCGTTTTCGCCGAGAACCCGCATTCCGGAGCGGTTGGAACGCCTTTCATGTAGAGGATGATAGGATTTTCGGCTAGTTGCTTGCGTATTTTGTCTTCGGTGCTCATTTTTACAGTCTCTCAATGGTAAATGTGGAAAGGCCATCAGGCCGAATTTTTAAGAGTGGGCTCGAAAAAACGTAGGTTGTTGACGCCCTTAACCCAGTACTCTCCCAAAGAAAGGGAGAGATCAATTCCCAGACTCTGTACTCAGAGTTATACTTCGCGCGGTCATGTTTTCGGCTTTTATGGCAATGCTATTTTGTTCGGTAGCAAGGCGCGAAAACAGGCGCATAGCAAGCTATGTAACTGTTTTCGCAAAGCTTCCGCTCCTGCTCACGCCCCTTACCTACATCCATGTAGGTAACGTAGCTACCGGACAAAAGAGCGCGTTAGAAAACCGAAAATGTGGCCGCGCGAAGTATATTTTTAAACTGTAGAAACAGTCTTGCCATCTTAGCCAATGTGGCTTCGATAGCATTGATTCTCCTGATGTTTTCGACTTCGATATCGCGATCAGGGGATCGCTCCCACAGTCGCGTCGGTCGCGATTTCGAAACAATACTGTTTTTCGAGTCACCCTGCCCCGGCCTGTTTTTTCAATGCCGACTCTTGGTCATGTTCGATTAGTCTGAGCGGCGCACCTTTCTTGACGACTTCGGCATCAACGATGCAAGTCTCGACATCGCCGCGCGTCGGCAAGTCGAACATCGCCTTGCGCAGTATCGTTTCCATGATGCTGCGCAACCCTCTAGCGCCGGTGTTACGCGCGATTGCCTTATCGGCGATCTCGACCAACGCATCCGGTGTAAATTCGAGACTGACGCCGTCATAGGCGAACAAGCGTTGATATTGTTTGACCAGCGCGTTTTTCGGTTCGGTTAGAATCTGAATCAGCGCATCGACATCGAGCGGTTCTAAAGGGGCCAACACCGGAAAACGCCCAATGAATTCAGGTATCAAGCCGAAGCGTTTCAAATCGTCCGGCTCGGTCGCGTTGAGTAAGTCTTCCACATTCGGCTTTTCGTCTGGCCGATCGGCTTCACGATGAAAACCGATCGCGGTGTTTTTCGGCACCAAACGCTTTTCGACATGCTTTTCAAGCCCCGGAAATGCGCCGCCGGAGATGAACAAGATGTTGCGCGTGTCGACGATGACCGAATCGGCATTATTGCCGTCCTTGCGCCGCCCTTTGTTCGGCACTTTGACATGCGAGCCCTCGACTAGGCGCAATAGCGCTTGTTGCACGCCTTCGCCCGAAACATCCCGTGTGCCGAAAGCCTGCTCGGGGCTACGGGCGATCTTGTCGATTTCGTCCAAGTACACGATGCCCCATTCCGCCTTGCCGATATGGCCGTCGGCGACATCGAGCAGGCGCACCAGGATGTTTTCGACATCGTCGCCGACATATCCGGCTTGAGTCAGCGTCGTCGCGTCGGCAACTACAAACGGCACACCGACAATCTTGGCCAGAGTACTGGCCAGAAGCGTTTTACCAGTTCCGGAAGGCCCGATCAGCAGAATGTTGGACTTGCCGATTTCGACGCCGTCGTCGGAAGCGCCCAATCCGCCGATTTGTGAACTTTCGTGCTTCAAGCGCTTGTAATGGTTGTAGACCGCAACGGCCAGAATCTCTTTCGCGAGATCCTGTCCGATAATGTAGTCGTCGAGCAGTTGCTTGATTTCGGCCGGTTTCGGCAATGGCCCGTGCATTTCGGCCAATTGCTTTTTCTTTCCCCAGCTTGAAACGACCTGATTCGCCAAGATTACGCAAGCTTCGCAAATCTGCCCGTCGTTGCCGGCGATCAACGGCACGTCGACCGACGCCTCGACCCCGCAAAAAGAACATGTCTTATTGGTTTTTTGCATAAATGCTCCGCGTAAGTTTCATGAAGTGGCTGTGATTGGTAAATAGTGAAAGGTGAATAGTAAATGGATCATGTGTTCAGCCGCCCTTAGTTATTCGGCACACCTCTTTGCTCATTCCCAAGCTCTTTGCTTGGGAATGAGGTACGAGAAACTCCAGCTTCTCGAAACCGGCAAGCAAGAACGTGCGTGAAGGCTTTCCCAAACCGGAGTTTGGGAAACAGCGAACTATTCATTATTATCTGCTCTCTGCTATCTGTTCCCTATTCACTATTCACTATCGACTATTCCCGAGACAACCCCGCCAACCAGGATCGTTGGCAATTGCGCCGGTAACGCTCCTGCATGATCTGCCGGATTTTCGGCGTAGCCTTTTGCAGCGAAAGCGTTTCCGCCTTATGAATCTCGACGCACTGGACCAAATGGAAACCGATTTCGGTTTCGACGATGCCGCCGATTTCATTTTTCTTCAGCGCAAACAGCGCCTCGTCGATCTCGGGATATAGCGTTCCTTTGGCAAATACGCCAAGCATCCCGCCTTGCAGCGCAGTCGGGCATTCGGAATATTTCAACGCCAAATCTTCGAATTTATGCGGCTTGCGCCACAGTTTTTGCTGCAATTCCCGTATGCGTTGTAGCGCACTGTCGCGGCCGTTCTCAGCAAAATCAGGATTGACTGTAATCAAGATATGGCGCACCGCTCGGCGTTCCGGAAGATTGAATTTTTCGGGATGCGTGTGATAGTAAATACCGATTTCGACATCGCTGACCTTCGGCGCTCGCGCTGAGACTTTATCCAGGACGGTATTAACCTTGCACTCTCGATATATAGCCATGCGCAACCGTTCAGCATCGAGTCCGTTCAGTTGTAACGCCGTTTCGAATTCCTCGTCGCTACCGAATCGGCTGCGCACTTCCAACAATGCGGCGTCCACTTCCTCACTTGTAATAATCACGCCTGCCGCCTCGTTCGAACTTAACACGCGCAATTCGATTTGGTACTCATTCAGAGCCTGTCTTGCCGCCTGCTTCAATTGCTCGCGTTCCAAATCCGCGGGGGGTTTGCGGAACAATGACAATGAGGAACGCAGCAAGGTATAGGGGTCAATGGCAATATCGGCAATAGCGTTCATATCATTTCTCCGGTTCGGTAAAGAGTTCCGGGTTAGCAGGCTGCAATACATTTTCGGGTACTTGCAGTGTTCTTCCGGGAAAACGGACATGATATTGAACGGGCACGGAATCTCTCAGCACCTTGAGCACTTCGCCCTCTTGTCCTTGCTGGGCAACTACTTGTCCGTGAATACCTAAATCGATCGTACTCACGACTTTATCCCGGAATTCAAAACGACTCGGATTCCAAGGCTCGCCCGCCGGAACCAATTCCTCGGCGCGGCAACCGACCATGCGACCCTGGTCGAGAAAATGTACCGTGTAAATCACCTGGTCCTGCAGAAACGTGCCCATTTCGATGACATGACCGACGCTGCCGCGCCGTACCAGCAATTCGCCGATGGCCATACCCGGATAGGTGCCGTCGTTGCGCACGTTGCGGGTCAGGCGAACCGCTTCGCCGAAATCGAAGCGTTCTTCGTCGAAACGCTCCTCGATCATAATCGGATGTCGCCCAAGGGCACGAACACCGTTTGCGGCTCGCCCATCTTGAAGACCTTGAAGACCTTTTCGGTCTGCGCGTCGGATTCGACAAAATCGTGATAGGCGCGTAGTAATAATTGCTTGTAAACCGCTCGCAAAGCGTCTTCATCTTCAGGAAACTTACTCTCGGCCTGGGCCAGGTAATCGTGAAAACGCTGCAGAATATGAAGACGGTTAACATGAACGATCGACGGTTCGTATTCCAGTTCGAAATACTGTAAAAAATCTTCGGCCGATTCCAGATCTTCGATTTCTTCTACAAAACTCATAGCTTTCTCCGCGTTAAAATGGACCGACAAGATACAAATCACTGACGATCAAATACACCATCAAAAGTGCGAATGCCGCGAAGGATATCGCAGCGAGCAACTGTCCGGATTTCAGTTTGAACATAAAACCTCTCTAAACTGCTATCAGGCAGCTTCCTTATGCTGGTGGGTGAAGCAACTTTTCGGACAGACTCTCGAACAGGCCTCGCAGCCGATGCAATCGTCCGCATTCTTGATGCTCATCACCATGCTGTTGTCGTCGTCTTCGAAATCGCCGTAATCGTCGTCGAAATCCTCCGCTTCGAGTACCTCGTCTTTCTCGACCAGATCGAAGACATCGCGCGGACATACCTTGAAACAGCGGCCGCAGCCTATGCAGGTGCGCTGATCCAAATCGCTAACATAGGAAGGCATCCAAACCGTCCCGCCGAAAGTTACTCCAGTTACCAATTCCGCCATGCCGCCACCTATGCGGTTTCCGCCTGTGCGGCGAGTAGTCTTTGATTGGCTTCATCCCACGCCTTGCAGGCATCGTAGGTCGCCTGGGCGACGTCCATCAATTCCTGATAGGCATCGGGTAAACGGTCCTCTATCAGATCGTGCAACTCCATTGCCTGTTCACCGGCCAAACGCTTGGTTTTCTTGACTTGTTTTTCCAGTTGCTTGATGTCTTCGGCTGTCATATCGATCTCCTCAGCTTTCGGCGACTTCTTTATATTGCTCGATCAACTCCAGCGCCTTGTCGATCTGTTTTTCGCTTTGCTCGCATAACGCTTCCAAGGTCGGAAATCCCCAGCGGTGAACGTCGCGCAAGGTCTTGTCGACCACAATCAACTTGCCGACCATCACCAGCGCCCGGCCGAAGCCTTCGTGCGTCAGATTGACGAACGGCACGGCCATCAGTCCGCATTTTTTTTCGATCAACGAGGCGATTGCGTTGTAATAGGATTTGATGCGCGCCACGGTGGTCTCGTCGGGGTCGCCGACGATCGGTATCTCGCGCTTGCGCTCCTTGGTCAGGATTAACGGGTCGATGATCTTTTCCTCGGACCACCCTTCATAGGTGTCATAAGTATCGAGCGCGCGCAATTGCTTGAGCATTTCCGCGACGAAATCCGAGCTCATGAAGGGATCATTCTCTTCGATGGCCATTGCTGCTTGGTTCATGGTGTGTATCCTCTATGATTTATAAAAGCCGTAGGGCACGCATCGCGTACCTTTTTTGAAATTTGAAACAATCGAAACCCCTGGGAACTCGCGTATACCAATCATTCCGACCAGCCCTCCTCTTCCATCGCATCGAAGCGCGAAGGGTCGAATCCTTTAGCCTTATTGATCGCCTTCGCGAGCCAACTGGACGGTCCCGATTTTAATTCGTTCTGCAGGTCGGCGATCAAATCGGCGATTTTGCTGCCTTCGTGCACCTTGACCGGCTGAATGCCGTGTGCGACCAATTGCTTGATCGCCGACGCCCCGACCGCCTGGCAGTACACTGCAGCGCAATCTTCGAGCATCTGCAGCTTGACCGACAATTTGTCTTCATTGCCGTCCTGCGCGAGATCGCCGAATTGCGCGGCCTCCAATAATTCGCTTCGGTCCGGGTCGACCGCATAGACCGCGAATGATTTGGACGAACCGAAATGTTGATTGACCGTGTTCATGTCGGTCGTCGCGAAAGCGATTTTGATCGCGGTATCCATGGGCATTCTCTGTTCCAAAGGTTGTACGATGTGCATGCGCCGGGTCACGGACATGATCAAGCGGCCCGGCGGCGTTCGGTTTCGGTTTTTTGCGCATAGATCGAGTCATAAGGCTCGATCTCCTCGTGCGCGAAATTAATGACCAGATTGGCCAGATCGAACAGCGTTTGACGGGTGCCGCGATAGCCGATCCAAGTCTTCTGGTAGCCGCCGATGATGTCGTAGAGCGGAAATCCGGCGCGCAATATCGGAATGCCGAGTCGTTCGGCGGCCGCAACCGCATGCGAATTGCCGATCAGCAATTGCGCATTGCGTTCTTTTGCGATGACTTCCAGATCCTCGAGATCGCCGATCTTGATGCGGTCCGTTTTCGCCCGGCCCAGCACCGGGGTATTGGCCGCGCTGACCGCCGCGACGATTTCGCCGCCCATTTCTGAGATCAGTTCGACGAACGCATTGAGTTGATCCGGGTCGGCGGCGACCGCGACCCGGAGCTGCCCGAGCATGAAATGCGTGTCGAGCATCGCATCCTGAAGTTGCGCGCGCTGCCGTTCAATGCGTTCGGGTACATCTAGCTCGGCAATCTTACTCAACGTCATGATGAATGTGTCATTCGCCTGTAGGCCGTATAGATGATCGAAGTAATAACTTATGACTCCGGTTTTTTCCTGCAGCAGTTCGCCGGATTTTTTCAACGATGCGCCGATCACCAGCGTGGCCATCGCATCGCCCAAGGTCGCCATTTCCGATAGGGGCGTGCCGCCGATCGTGACCGGAGAGAAATCCTGATCGGTCAGGACTCCGTCCAGCGAATCGGAAATGTCCGGCACGAATACCGTCCGCAATTGAAACTGTTCGATCAAATCGTGTAAGGCTTCGAGATCGCCCGGCGTCAACATCGGACCGGCCAACACGTTGACTTGGCGTTTGCGGGTGCCCGGTTTGGTACCGGCCTCTGCGGCATCGGGCACCAGCGTGCGGACGATTTCGGTCAAAGTCGCGGCATAACCGGTTTCGACGCAGCCGGTGAAGTCGGGCGTGTTAACCGCAACGACCGCAACATGATCGTATTCGGGATATTTGACGCGGAACTCGCGAACGTTACGGTGCACGTCGGCGCCCTGCGTTTCGGCGAGACCGGTCGTCAGCACGGTAATCAACGCCGGATTCGATTTTTCGGCGATCGCCTTCAAGCCTTCGATGACGTTTTCGTCTGCGCCCATCACCGAACTGCCCTGATCCATCGCAGTCGTCTGCAGCGGAATCGGTTCGCGGAAATGGCGCACGAAAAACACCTTCGCGAAGGCGGTGCAGCCCTGAGAGCCGTGCAGCATCGGAATCGCGCGATCGAAGCCGAGCGTCGCCAACGAACCGCCGATCGGCTGACTGGCCTTGAGCGGATTGACCGACAATGCTTTATTGCGTTTGAGTATTTCGGCCATCGTCGATCACCCCGCTGTAGGGTACGCCACGCGCACCGTTTCGCCATACGTGATACTTGTTGCGGCTTTCCACGGCGCCGGAGCTCTAACGGCCGGCCAAACCGGACTCTCGATCGTCAGCGCCAATTGCCGAACCAACTCCAGCATGCCTTGATAGCCTTCGTAGCCGAATTCGCGCTCCTGGTTGATGTCCAGAAACGGCACACGAGCCTTCAACGCGGTATACATGTTCCGGCCGCCGGCGATCAGAATATCGGCTTGGTAATCGCGGACGATTTTCAGTAAGGCCTTCGGGCTGCCGTCCTCGATCATTACGGTATCCTCGCCCATCAATTCCCGGATGCGAGCCTTGTCTTCTTCGGTCGACTTTTTCGTGCCGGTCGCGACGACGACCATGCCCAAATCCTGCAATGCCGAAATCACCGACCAGCTCTTGACGCCGCCGGTGAACAACAGCACGCGCTTGCCGGCCAACCGTTCGCGCCACGGCTCCAATTCCTTGCGAATACGCGCTTCCTCGCGGGCAATCAATGCTTCGGTGCGTTCGGTCAAATCGGGGTCGCCGATCACGCGCGCGAAATCGCGCAGGGCCTGACTGGTGTCGGTAATGCCGTAAAAACTGCCTTCGAACCACGGCGTACCGTATTTCTGTTGCAGCTTGCGCGCGACATTGACCATCGCCTTCGAACATACCATCATGTTTACTTCGGCCTTGTGCATCGTCTGCACCTCGCGGAAACGAGCATCGCCGGACAAGGTACACAACACGCGTAGGCCCAATTCGTCGAGCAGCGGCAGCACATGCCAGAACTCGCCGGCGATGTTGTATTCGCCGACCAGATTGACGTCATGCACCCGGATGCCGGGCCTTGAACTGCCTTCCGGTAACGTATCCGGATCACGCGTGCCGATCACATGATTGACCATCGCATCGCCGGCTATGCGGTTGCCGAGATTCTTCGTACCGTAAAAACCGGCGCAATCGATCGGCACGACCGGAACGCCCCAGCGCTGTTCGGCCTGTTTGCAAATCGCGCCGATATCGTCGCCGACCAGAGCCGGCACGCAGGTGTTGTAGATGAAGACCGCAGGCGGATCGTAACTGTCGATCGCCTGTTTGATCGAATGAAACAAACGTTTTTCCGAACGCCCCATGATCACATCCTGCTCGGTCAGATCGGTCGTCATGCCGTAGCGGTACAAATCCGAACCCGACGAGCGCGTGCCCCGGTTGTCCCACGAACTGCCGGCGCAGGCGATCGGCCCGTGCACGATATGCGCGACATCGGCGATCGGCAACAACGCGATCTGAGCGCCGTCGAACGCACAGCCGCCCGCCGCCGAACCGGGTTTCGGTTTCGCGCAGCCGGACTTCTCCTTCTTGTTGTGTTCGCAAGCTGGCTCGTCCAGCAATTCGGCAATGTCTTTAGTCGATTTCATGGCACGCTTCCGAAAAGAGTTACTTGGAATACTGCAACCGCCGTGCCAATCTTTAAACCTCTGATTTACCAGTGTTGTAGCGAATTCGGCTTTGTCGTATTTGCGACAATTGGAAGTTTTTTGAAGGGGATAGTCCGAGGTGGGGAGGGAGATTTTGGATCGATTGGCGGGGACATTTATACTCGTTTGCGCTGATCAGACACAATATTTGCTGTTAGGGTTTCCAGGCTTTGTGCTGCTCGTTTTGCGCTCTCATAGTTCTTTCTCTATCATGAGACGCAGAGCGGCTTGTTTACTTTGGCATATTGACTATACCCATCGCAGATCAAAATTCGGCACCAGGGTGTCCGTCAAAGGACGCCGTGAACCCAGCACCTAAAACCAGCACCTAAATTCCATAGGTCATTGGCAATGATTCAAAATCATGGCTTATTTAGGTGCTGGGTGAATACGTCCATGTAGGCTCTATGCCAGCTCCATGCTGGCCCCTCACCTAGCGTTAGGTGAGGGGCCAGAACACACCCCGGCGCCTCCTCAGGCACTGCCGAAATTTGAAGTGCGAAAGGTATAGAACAGGCTAAGGGGTGACTCCAAGTCATCTTATCCGAACGAAAAGAGGCAAATAGATGAGACCGGAAGAAATAAAGGATGAAATTACCAAATTGGAGTTGTCCGAAAAACGGCTCCTTGTTGAATACATAAGGGATTCAATTGCTGCAAGCAATTCAGAACTTCCCATGCCTGAAGGGCAAAAATATGAGCCACTTAAATTCGCCATTGATGTACCTAGGCTAATAAGCTCCAGATATAGGCTGTGCATCGCGCACCTTTCAGCTACGCAGCCTATTCTCCGATTACAACTTTCGATAGGGAGTCGCTATTTTTGCGAAAGATTTTTCCGGGCATCCTGCTTGAAAAATCAGCAAAAATTACGCGACTGCTAATGCCTTCGGCGGCCCCGATTCGCCCTGCGTCCGTGCCACTACGCCACATCCTCGTAAACTCGATGCGGCTCCGTAGCACTCCCACAAATGGCTTGACGCCGTGTCGCGATGCCTTGTATTTTGCCTCCGCCTGCGCTAGTCGCGCAGACTCCGGCAAAACACCCGGCGCTACGGCTATCGGGGACTAAAAATCTTCACTTCGCTAGCGCTCCGTTTCCAAGATTTTCAGCGGTCGTCCTCCGGCCCGAAACACTGCCTGTAATCCACACATACTTCGCAAGACGGCGCGCGGCACAGATACAAGCCTTCCGCTTCGCACAATTGTTTGTAGATAAACTTTTTCCATTTCATGTCTTTGGTGTTTCGTGCGGCCAGGTCCGGGAAATTATGTGTCAGCAGCGCCGACAGCTCCTTACGCGACCATAACCCCAAATCCTGCCAGAGGTGATCGCTGCCGAGACAGGCGGCAACAATGATCGCGGCAATACATTCGGACTCGGCAACGGCGGAAGACCGAAATTCGGCCAGTAGTTTTTCCAGGTCTTCCCGCTCCAGCATTCGGCTGAAATCAAGGACTTTACCTGACGTGGCTTGTCTTTCGATATCCGCTCCCGGAAAACAGCGCTTTAACAATTTTTCGAACTGATCCGGTTCGAGTCCTAGGCAATCGGGCAAAACGCCCTCCCCGAACCGCCAGCTGGTAATGATTTGCGCCAGCCAGATCGCGTTCGGAGATCGGTTAGAACCTTCGGTTAAATTCCGATACAATTGTTCGCGGGTCATGACCGGATTCGAATAAAAGCCGACGCGAGAAGCAAAGCTTTCTAGATGCATCAATATTGGACTCGAATATCCTCGTCCCTGACGATCATTTGACAAGCTAGGCGCCAGTCGGTCGGCAAATCGTCGACATGCATCGTTTCGACTTGGTCCTTCGTGATCTTACCCAGCTCAAGCAGCAAGGTTTTTTCCTTGTCGGTCAGAGGTCCGCCCATGCGTTGATGTTTGTCGTCAATACTGCTGACTTTGACTAGACAGGTGCCGCATTCGCCGTCCTCGCATTCGAAATTGATCGGTATCTTATTTTCGAGTGCCAGCTTCAATACGGTTTGCGTATGACTCCCGGCCACCGCATAGACGGTTTTGTCGCGGTATTCGGGATTCGTGAAGGTTACTAATGCCATGATGAGTTCCTCTTGAATATTTAAACGGGTCTGACCGAAATTTCGCCACCCAATGCCTGAGCTTGGCACGCCAGACGGTTGTGTTTACCGGCCATGTTTTCGCGTAAAACCTTGTCTTCAAGTACCGACGGCTCTGTCAAATGATTCCAGCCGTTTGTTACTTTCATAATGCAGGTGCCGCAATCGCCTTCGCGGCAACCGTAAGTTATGCCGGAACCGACTTTTTCCGAAACTTCGATAATACGGGTGCCGGCAGGCACAGTGACGGTTACGTTAATGTCTTCGAATGTAATGGTCGATTTGGCCATTGGTTTGCTCCTTAAGGATGTTGTGTTAAATAAATTCTCGGCTTTTAGTCGGCATATTGTCTCTGTAGAAGACATCCCGAATTCCGGTTGCCGAGGTCAAAACCGTTCGCTTATCGAAAGCGATATCGAAGCTGAAGGATTTAAACTTCGAGCAATCGCGACGAAGGCGTCGCTCGCACGGAGTGTTAAGCCTTTTTTCATTGGCCTACCGCTCATACCAAGTCTGCCATGTCGATGACTTTCCTCGCTCTCAACCCCATCAATTCCTGGGCGAGTTGCAAGCCGAATTCGCGGCAAGCTTCGAGTTCCTCGTCGGTCGGTATCAATTTGACGCGCAAACCCGGAATCGGTACACGCATCTTCAGACCCCGTAATCTGTCCTCGACTAGCGGCACACCTTCTCCGGTCCAGCCATAGGATCCAAACACAGCCCCGAGTTTAGTCTTGATGTTAATCACGGTCAGCGACGACAATAAATCCCAGACTGGTTTGACCGCATCGCCGTTGATCGTCGGCGTGCCGAAAACCAAACCGTCCGCTTCTTCGATCAAATCGACGAACGGTTCGACTTCACCGCCTTCCAAATCGTACAAAGACACTCTGACGTCCGGAACCTGCATCGCTCCGCTGTAAACGGCCTCGGCCATGCGCCGGGTATTGCCGTAGGAACTAATATAAAAAATCAACAAGGTCTTATGCTCCGGACTGATTTCACTTTCCAACGACGACCCAGAAAGCTGGCGGTAACGGCGCACATAACGATCCGGTCTATCACGTAAAATAGGGCCATGAGTCGGCGCAATGGTCGATACCGCCAACGGCTCGATCAAATCCAGCGCGCGCACGACATAGTCCTTGAACGGACGCATGATGTGCGCGTAGTAATATTCGAACGAAAAACGGAAATCGCCGGCCCGGTCGTTGAAGAGCCGGTTGTCGCAAAAATGACAACCGAAAACGTCGCCGGAAAATAAAATTTTTTCTTCAGGCAAATAAGTGCATTGCGTATCGGGCCAATGCAGATAAGGCGTATGCAAAAACTCCAAGGTTCGGTCGCCGAGCGATACACGATCGCCGGTCAAGACCGGTGTGTAGCTCATTTGGTCTTGTTTCAACAGGGCTTTCAGCATCGCTTGCGCCTTTTGCGATATATACAACTGTGCTCCCGGCGCGCGCCGCATTAATTCCGGTAAAGCGCCGGTATGATCGGGCTCCAGATGGTTCAGCACGATGATCTTGATTTCGTCGTAATCGGCGATGCTTTCAAGCCTTGCGAAAAAATCTTCGGCGAAGCCTTCCTTGACCGTATCGACAACAGCAACGCCATCGCTGCCGCGGATCGCGTAGGCGTTGTAGGTCGTACCGTTAGCGGTTTTCAAAATAATATCGAAAGTACGAAGACTGGGATCCAATGCGCCTATCCAGTGAACCCTCTCGGACAGCTCGACCGCTTTGGGACAACCTTGTTTATCGATTAATTCGGCCTCATTCACGGGTTACACCCGGCGCTTGTCTCAATGCGAGTGCAGGTTTCCCAGTCGCGTGCGGCTGAACCCGGCGTCAAGCCGATCCAAGCATCGACCAGAACCGGATCGAACCCGGCAATGCGGATGCCGCCCGATTCCAGCAACGGTCTACGGATCAGAATCGGGTCATCGACCATTGCACTGATAGCTTCAAGCTCCGTCATTACGTTTGGGTTCAACAAGCCATGCTTAATTTTCGGCGCGCTCGGATTAAACCAGTCGGAAACCGGTCTATTACGGAAAAACGACCGTAACTTCGCCGACTCGTCGGACCAAGGCTGATTCAACAAATCATGCACGATCAGCACATGTCCGGCTTCGACCAGCAATTGTTTTTGCCGAACGTTATTGAGACAGCCAGTTTTTTCGTAGAAATTGATCAAGGCCATTCGCAGTTCCTCGAATTATGATTAAATCGGCGCAATCGCCGCGATGCAAGCATCGCTCCCGCAATTTAATGCGCCTGCAATTCGGCCATCGCCTCGGCCATTTTCTCCGGCGGAATACCGGTCAAAGATCCGGGCGGATTCAACGCCTCGCCGAACATATCGAGAATAGCGCCCTCGATCGGACAAATACTCGCGCATTGCGGTACCGAAAAATCGCCTTCGCATTCGGTGCATTTTTTCGGATCTATCAAAAAATGGGGTTTTGCTTCATAAATCGCTTTGCTCGGACATAGCGGCTCGCAAGCAAAACAATTGACGCAGGATTCGATGATTTTTAGAGCCATAAGAAATCTCTTCCGGTTATTTGGTTCATCTCTAGTAGCACCGCACGCATCGCGGCAAACAGCAGAGGCTGGCTTCGCAACAAGCCGCGTAGGGTGCTCATCGCGCACCAATGCCCAAGGCTTACGGTTTTTGTAAATCTTTCGCAAAGGTATGCGGTGCTTACCCTACAAACCTAAGCAACGGCTCGCTCGGCCTGCTCTGCTTCATCCAGCCTTCCGCTTTGCGCCATTTCCTTATAAACGGCCATCACAGCATCCTCGATCGGCTCCATTGCATGTTCGCCGTTCGGCATGATGCCGGCTTGCTCGAGCAATTCCCAAGGCTCGAAACCGACCTTCGAACACAAGACGGCCTCGCAGCCTTCCAAAGAACGAATCGTACGCTGCAGCACCGATTCGCCGTCGCCGCAGGTCGTATCGCCGCCACAGTATTGATCGGCCTTGCGGTGACTGATGAAACGCACGCCGTCCGGAGAAGCCTCGTAAACCAGAAATTCCTTCGCATGACCGAAGTGCACGTTGATGACACCCTGCCCGCTGGTTGCGACCGCCATCAAAACCGGACGCGTAGTCATTTTTTCTTCCTGTGCAAACTGCTCGGCTTTTTCGGCCTTCACTTCGCGTTTGCTGTTCATCTCGGCTTCGATCGCTTGATGAATCACTTTGCGTTTTTCCATCGCGGCCTGGTAATCGATTTCCATCGTTTCGATCTTGTCCATCGTGAATTCGTCGCCTCTATCCTCGCCCAACAATCCGACAGCATCGGCGCGGCATTGGCGACAATGGCGCATCATGTTCATATCGCCGGAACATTCGTCTTGCAAATCCTGCAGTTCGGCTGCATTCGGCCCACGCTGTCCCATCACGCCGTAGAATGTGCCGTGCTCGGCTTCGGCGATCAACGGCATCACATTGTGTAAAAACGCGCCTTTCGCCTTGACGATCTTGCTGACTTCGGCCAGATGCTTGTCGTTGACGCCGGGAATCATTACTGAATTGACCTTGACCAAAATGCCTTTTGCGACGAGCATTTCGAGCCCTTTTTGCTGCTGCTCTATCAAAATATTCGCGCCTTTCTTGCCCTTGATGCGCCGGTTTTCCCAGAAGATCCACGGATAGATCTTCGCGCCGATTTCGGGGTCCACGCAGTTGATCGTGATCGTGACATGGTCGATGTTGTGTTTGGACAGTTCTTCGACCGAATCCGGCAAGGCCAGACCATTGGTCGAGACACAGAGTTTGATGTCCGGCGCGTCTTGACTGAGCTGCCGGAACGTTTCGAAGGTTCTTTCGGGATTGGCCAACGGATCACCGGGACCGGCGATACCGAGCACGGTCATTTGCGGAATGTTCGCCGCGACCGCCATCGTCTTCTTGACGGCTTGGTCCGGCGTCAGCAGTTCCGAAACAACGCCGGGACGCGACTCGTTCGCGCAATCGTATTTGCGGTTGCAGTAATGGCATTGAATGTTACAGGCAGGAGCAACAGCAACATGCATACGCGCGAAATAATGATGGGCATCTTCGGAGTAACAAGGATGATTTTGCACCTTGGCCCGAATCTCTTCGGACAAATGGTTCATCTGGTCGTCGGTAGAACCGCAAGAACCGGCGGAGCATCCGCCTTTGCTTGCAGGTATTTCGTTGAGTACTGGCAATTCCATGAATGGCACCTCGCTTATGTTTGTCAATAAGCTTAATGCACAGCTCGTGCCAGTTATTTAAGAATATCTATGTCATTGTTTTATTGATATAAATAAACCATAAAAAAGATTTTTGTCGTGAACTTAACATCACTGCTCTTTGAAAATGTGGGTAATCGTACAATCAAATATTCAACCATTTGTATATTGGTACTAATAATCAATGGCCATGAAGCGTAAACACCAGAAAACCCTTGAGCGACTATCCGCTCATCCAATCAGTAGGAATATTCGATGGAACGATATTGAAGCGCTGCTCATCGAACTGGAAGCCGAGCTATAAGAACGGGAAGCTTCTCGAGTCGAGGGGTCATAAAAAGGAAAAAGGGGTCGGTCGGAAAAAGGTTACTTTAGATCTAATAAAAGTAACCCTTTTAGAGCTGCAACAGGGAGCTGCTGTCAAGCCCCTATGGATTCACGGCGGTCCTCGATAGACACATCCCATATTTTATTCTTACAAGGTTTTTCAATCAAAAGGGAGTAGTAGGCTGGATATGTCTTGGATGTAGAAAGTACCTTTCTATCCTAAAGCTTTCGGCGCTTAACCAATTTCGGGTCGGCAATAATCGGACGATAGATTTCGACGCGGTCGCCGTCTTGCACGACGGTATCCAATTTAGCTATTTTGCCGAATATACCGACTTTTTGGACCGTTAAATCGATTTCCGGATACTGTTTCAACAATCCCGACAATGCGATCGTTTGCTCGATCGTACTCTCTCCCGGCACCTCGATTCGCATCCACGTTTGTCGATCGGCGTCCCCGTAACAAATTCCGACATTCATCGCGATTCCTCTAACTTTCCGTCAATGGTTCACCGATCGTTTCACGAATCGCTTTTGAGGCTAATCGCCTATCGACCAGTCGCTTGCCGGCGATGATAAAGCCGAGCGCGATAAACCCGCCCGGCGGCAAGGCCGTCAACAAAAACCCTTTGTAATCCGGAATCAATGTCGTTTCCAGAAACGCCAAAGATTCGCCTAGCAATAAAGACGCATTCGCGAATAAAGTTCCGGACGAAATGATTTCGCGCACGGCCCCCAGCAGAACCAATACAAAGGTAAAACCGAAACCCATCATCAAGCCGTCCCACAACGACATGGCAACCGGATGCTTCGATGCATAGGATTCTGCGCGTCCTAAAATCGCGCAATTCGTGACGATCAGCGGGATGAATAAACCCAACACTTTGTGCATCTCATGCAGCCAAGCATTCATTGTCATATCGACCAGCGTCACCAACGCGGCGATTAGCAAAACAAACACCGGAATCCTGACTTCCGAGGGAATCAAATGCCTGTTAAGCGACACTAATCCGTTTGAACAAACCAATACAACCAGTGTCGCAAGCCCCATGCCCAAGCCGTTGGTTGCCGTTCCTGTCACCGCCAACAGAGGACAAAGCGCCAAATTTTGGCCAAACACGACATTGTTATGCCAAAGGCCCTCGCCGGCTAATTTTTTGTAGGTTTCGGGTAACAACATTTCAAGTCTCCAATAACACGGATCATTCGACGATTTCGGAACGATGCTTGTCGAAAAACAATAATCCCCGACGGACGGCGTTGACGACGGCACGCGGCGTGATCGTGGCACCGCTGAATTGATCGAATTCGCCTCCGTCCTTCTTAACGGCCCACTGTTCGACGGTCGGGTTCTTGAGCGAACGGCCGTTGAAACTTAAGATCCAGTCGGACTTAGCGATTTCGACCTTATCGCCGAGCCCCGGCGTTTCGGCATGGGCAATCACTCGCACGCCTAATATTTCACCGTTTCGGTCGATACCGATAACCATATCGATATTGCCCGAATAACCGTCAGGTGCGGTCAAACGAAAAGCCGCTGCTTTCGTAAGGCCCTGTTTGCGCGCCACATAAACTACAATCTCCTGCGCATTCGACAAGCCGTCACCCGGCACGATCACGGTACTTTGCAGCAAATCGTTGTCATAAAGTTCGTCCGGTATCACTTGCGCAAGCGAAGCTTTTAAATCTTCTAACCGACGCATCTCAATCAAATCGCGCGTGTTCCAATCGCCGATGCCGAGCAAGGCGCTAGCGGCCAAAGCAAAACCGGCCAGCAGCAGCATTTGGTAAGAAATACGGGGTTTCAATTGCTCAAGACGCATGGAATATTAACCGTTCAATAGTATGTAGTTAGCTGTTAGCTGTTAGCTGTTAGCTGTTAGCTGTTAGCTGTTAGCTGTTAGCTGTTAGCTGTTAGCTGTTAGCTGTTAGCTGTTAGCTGTTAGCTGTTAGCTGTTAGCTGTTAGCTGTTAGCTGTTAGCTGTTAGCTGTTAGCTGTTAGC
>NZ_JBNGHF010000051.1:0-29381 GCF_050611805.1 Methylotuvimicrobium sp. | reverse complement strand
TCCGTGGGAACCCATACCTTGTCAGCCGAGGCAAGATCGGTATGCATTCCCACGCCGGAGCGTGAGAACGATGGAGGATGAAAAATAATTACTGCTAATGCGCGATGCACTCAACAACTATTCAGAATAAAAATCAACTTTAATCGAGATCATTTATGGAAAATTTAAATTCGCTCTGGCAAAGCACCGGGATCTACAACATCGAAACCGGCCAGGCTTTTATGATGATGGTAGGTTTTTTACTTCTGTTCTTAGCCATCAAGAAAGGTTTTGAGCCTCTATTACTTCTACCGATCGGTTTCGGCGCAATACTTAGCAACATACCGATTGCAGACATGGCGGAAGCAGGCGGTCTCTTATACTATTTATATTTCGGCATTAAAACCGGCATATTTCCATTATTGATATTCATGGGCGTCGGCGCAATGACGGACTTCGGACCGATGCTGGCCAACCCGAAGACTTTATTACTAGGCGCTGCGGCTCAATTCGGTATTTTTTCAACATTGTTAGGCGCATTAGCGCTAAACATGGTACCAGGCCTCGAGTTTTCGCTTAAGGATGCCGCTGCAATCGCCATTATCGGCGGCGCCGACGGGCCTACGGCTATCTATGTTGCTTCGAAACTAGCCCCCGACTTGCTCGGAGCGATCGCAGTTGCCGCTTATTCCTATATGGCGCTGGTGCCGCTCATTCAGCCGCCGATCATGCGTGCATTGACTACGGAAAAAGAGCGCATGATCGAAATGGAGCAGCTGAGAGCCGTCAGCAAATCCGAAAAAATCTTGTTCCCACTGCTGTTATTGCTGTTAACGGCCTTGCTTTTGCCTTCCGCCGCACCCTTAGTAGGCATGTTTTGTTTAGGCAACCTAATGAATACTTGCGGGGCAGTCGACCGTCTGAGCAAGACCGCGCAAAACGAATTAATCAACATAGTCACGATTTTCTTAGGCCTTTCGGTCGGCTCTAAGTTGAGCGCCGAAGCATTTCTGAAATTCGAAACACTCGGTATTTTAGGCTTAGGCGCGATCGCTTTTTGCATCGGCACTGCCGCCGGCGTCATCATGGCAAAAATCATGAATAAATTCAGCAAAACACCGGTCAACCCGCTAATAGGCGCGGCCGGCGTATCGGCGGTCCCGATGGCGGCCAGGGTAGCCAATAAGCTAGGCCTTGAAAGCAACCCGCATAACTTCCTACTGATGCATGCAATGGGACCGAACGTTGCCGGCGTGATCGGCTCCGCCGTCGCGGCCGGGATTTTGTTGAGCTTGGTTGATTAGAAATGGGCATGATGTAGATTCAAGCCTCCCCCAGGCGCTTGCGTTGCCGGACTCCTCGTTTCTGCTGTTTCCCAAGCTCCTTGCTTGGGAAACCGATAAGTGAAGCTCTAGATTCGAGATTCAAGCGAAAAAGAAGCCAATGCTCCTTCGCTTGCAGCGATCACTGCTGAACCAAGTCAAATCGCTCGAGTAAGCCTCGGGAAGGAGCGAAAATCTAGGATTTTCGCTAACTTAAGGACAGGGTCACCTGAAGCTAAACGAGGGACTGTTAATCACCGGCGTATCCATCCGCTAATACCGAAATTTGATGCGATAGGCATAAGGCGAATTCTACCCTCGATATGTTCAAGTTTTCCGCAACCGCTTGTCTTGCCGGTTTCCTCGTTTTTTATTAACGGAAGCCGCTCGATGTGCTCTGTTTTTAACGGGCGGAACATTACGTGCAATACGTTTTTTATCCTTTTTTTCCGCCCCCGACCGAACCTCCAATGAAACAGTTTCGTAACCGGTATCGGCGACGCGAGGTATCGACCGTTTTAATAATTTCTCAATCGCCAAGAGCATCGGCGCTTCCTCCGGACAAACGAGCGAAATAGCCTCGCCGACCCATCCTGCGCGACCGGTTCTGCCAATACGATGCACATAATCCTCGGCCACGGATGGCAAATCGAAATTAACTACGTGCGGCAATTGATCGATATCGAGACCACGCGCGGCAATATCGGTAGCGACTAAAACCGCTATCTTCCCGGCTTTGAATCCCGCCAAAGCACGCATCCTCGCGCCTTGAGATTTATCACCGTGCAATACCCCAGTCCGAATACCATCCTTGATTAATTGTTCGGCCAAACGGTCTGCTCCATGCCGGGTTCTAACAAACACCAAGACTTGTCGCCAATTACCGCTGCCGATCAGGTAAGATAATAATTCCCGCTTGTATTCGCGCTTAATCGGATAAATACGTTGTTCGACGGTATCGGCATCGATCGTTTGCCGCGGTGCTTCAATTGCGACCGGATCATGCAGTAACCGCCCTGCCAGAGCTTTTATCTCATTAGAAAACGTCGCCGAAAATAACAAATTTTGACGCTGATTAGGCAGCAATGCCAGTATTGCATCGACCTCACGCTTGAACCCCATATCCAACATTCGGTCGGCTTCATCAAGAACCAATATTTCGACTCGCCCCAAATCGACATTGCCTTGACGAGCATGATCTAGCAATCGCCCCGGCGTAGCGACAACAATATCGCAACCGCGCCGCAATTGTTGAGCCTGGCCGTTCATGCTCACGCCACCGAAAACCACCTCACTAAACAACGCAACATGCTTGCCGTAATCCTTGAAACTTTGATGCACTTGTACTGCCAATTCGCGAGTCGGCACCAAGACCAATGCACGAACTGGCCGAGGTTTTTTGTTAATCGTCTCGCCCAACCGCTGCAGGATCGGTAACGCAAAACCTGCCGTCTTACCGGTTCCGGTTTGCGCGCCGGCCATGACATCGCGTCCTTCAAGAATTAGCGGGATGGCTTTTTGCTGTATCGGCGTAGGCGTTTCATACCCCTGTTCCGCAACGGCTGTTTGGAGTTGGGCAATAAGCCCAAGAGATTCGAATGTCATAATTTTCAGATGAGGAAATAAAGTTACGGGTTGATAAAAATAGAACCTGATTACGTATAAGCTTCAGCCTATTTGAAGTCCAAACAAGGTTTTGTGTCGCTATCGCGACGTTTATGTGGAGTCGGTTCGCGGAACGACAGCCGCGATACTGCTACGAAACCCATCCCTGGGTTTCGCCCTGCGGGCCAGCTAAAGCTGTTCAAAATCGCTCCAGGCGATTTTGTCTTTGCTTGTCCAAAGAAAAGTATCCAAAAGAAAAGACACCCGGAGGCCGCTGTATCCTGCGCGCTGACGATTTTGCCGAGGGTTTTCGGAAGGGCTATTCTCGGCAAAGTCGCCAGTGCTCGGCGCGGCCTAACGGGGCCCGGGCGGGAGCTCTAAGCTAAAGCAAATTGGCTGAAGGTTCTAAGTAATCAGGAAATAGAATGCGAAATACAAGATTCCGACTGATGGGCTTAAGAAAATGCTTGCTATCTATACATCAGGCTATTATTGCCTTCGAGGACTATTACGCGAAAAAACATCTAATTGTTAGCATCTGCAGGATGTATTTGGCGAGGATAAAAGAACGCACTATTCACTGCTTACTGCTCACCAAATTATCCCCTCACCCCCCCGTTACATTCATATGCCTAAAAATAACCGGTTGCTCGTTTAGATTGAATTCATGCTTTTCGGGTTTGATTTTCATCGCCTCGACGATCGTATTTTTAAGCGCATCGAGATTCCCCGGATTCGCTCGAATGACTTTTTTTAGATCGACCGAGTGCTCGTTGCCGAGGCACAACAGCAATCGGCCTTCAACGGTCAATCGGACACGGTTGCAGGTGCTACAAAAATTGTGGCTATGCGGCGAGATAAACCCGACCTTGGTCGAAGTTCCTGCAACCTGGAAATATTTCGAAGGTCCACCGGTTTTTTCGGTACTCGCAATCAAATTAAAATGCTGTTCCAAATCGGCTTTAATGTCATCGCTAGAATAATAAGCTTCGGCGCGATCGTGGCTACCGATGACACCGAGCGGCATTTCTTCGATGAAACTGATATCCAAATCACGGTCGATCGCAAACTGAACCAAACCGGTCGTTTCTTCATGATTACGATTTTTCAAAATCACGGCATTAATTTTGATACGTTTAAACCGCGCTATTCTCGCCGCCTCGATACCTCGCAACACCTGATGTAAGTCGCCGGTTCGGGTAATATCCTTAAATTTTTTTGCATCGAGCGTATCCAAGCTGATATTGAGCCTCTTTACGCCGGCCGATTTAATCGCCTGCGCCATCGGCGCCAATTGAGAACCGTTGGTGGTTAGAACCAGCTCATTCAGCTCCGACAAACGCCCCAGATTTTCGAGCAATTGCAATGCGCCTTTGCGCACCAATGGCTCACCCCCGGTCACACGGATTTTTTTGACGCCCAATTCAGTAAACGCCCGAGCTATCGTATGGATTTCTTCGAGCGTTAAAATTTGTGCACGCGGCAAAAACACCATGTCTTCGGCCATACAATATTGGCACCGAAAATCGCAGCGGTCGGTAATTGAAATTCTTACATAATCAACAATTCTACCGAAGCGGTCGATCAATTGCGTCGTGTTGGATAATGAACTCATAAGTAATATCGATTGACTAATGTGGCAATATTATCACAATACGGCTCACAGTCTGTTTTAGTGCATTGCTCTCGACTGCCGGTTCCAGACGCAGTCTACCGCTTACTTCCCTGTAAGCGTCGACTGCCGGTTCCAGACGCAGTCTACCGCTTACTTCCCTGTAAGCGTCGAACAAAAAGCCATGCGGAGCGCAAACATAACCGAGCGAAGCATAGCCGCCCCATTTCAGAACCAAAACGAGTTAAAATGTTTCGGTTATTGACTATCGAATAGATAAGGATGACTCCAATGAAAAAACAATTACACTTTTTATGGCTTGGCTTGTTGTTTTCGCTTAACAGCTTCGCCACAGAACCCGTTACCATCCGCCTGGGCATTTTGGAGTTCGGCACGGCAGCCTGGGAAGTACAAACCTTACAAAGCGCTAAACTCGACGAATCCGGCAAATTTAAATTGGCCATTCATCCACTGGCCAACCCTGAAGCCGGCAAAATCGCACTTCAATCAGGCGCGGTCGATATCATCGTCTCCGACTGGATATGGGTATCGAAATTGCGCTCGATGGGCGCCGATTATTCATTTTATCCTTACTCAAATGTCTCGGGCGGGCTCGTCGTTACCGAAAACAGCCCCATCAAAACGCTAAACGACCTTAAAGATAAGCGCTTAGGTATCGCCGGCGGAGAACTCGACAAAAACGGGTTGCTGATGCAAGCCGTTTTCCAAAAACAAGGCAATAGCGAAATCGCTTCATCTATCGAAAAGGTCTACGGCGCTCCACCTTTACTCAATCAGCAAATGCTCAGCAACCGCCTTGATGCCGTCATGACATATTGGCATTTTGCCGCAAAACTTGAAGCCCAAGGATATCGCCAAATTATCAATGGTCAAGCGTTGATCAAAACACTAGGTATAGAAGAGGAGGTTCCGACTCTTGGCTATGTCTTCAAACAAAGCTGGGCCGAGCGACATAAACAAGCACTGACCGGTTTTTTGCAAGCCACCCGACAAGCCCGCGCATTGCTATGCGAATCGGATGAAGCCTGGCAAAAAATCTTACCGTTAACGCAAACCGATGATACGAACACTCAAAGCGTACTACGTAAGCGTTACTGCGAAGGCACCGTAAAACGATGGGGGAGCCATGAAAAAAATGCGGCTAACCGCATCTACCGTATTTTGAAAACGGTGAGCCACAACAAACTGACCGGAAAAAACGACAATCTTCAGCCGGGCACTTTTTGGGTCACAGATCAAGAGTAATGTTTGGATGTCATTAAATTTAAGGAATACCTACAAAAACTCGAAATGACAAAAGGAAGCTCTTTCGTCAATAACAGCGGATCCAACGAAATGTTGCTGTACTCAATCCAAACATGACCTTAACTAAATTCTTAAGCCATTACAGAACACTCAATCTGTTGTCGATTCTGCTCTTTATAGGACTATGGCAGGGCCTTGCTCTTTATCTCAGCGACAATAGCCTACCGACGCCGGCAACGGTGGCCGAGGTATTCTGGCAAGAAACCTTATCCGGCCAACTGCCTTATCATCTGGGCATGACACTGCTCAGACTGATATCGAGTTTTGTTGTCGCGATGTTGCTCGGTTGCGCAATTGGCATCTTACTGGGCAGAAACCAAAAACTGGATGTTTTCTTCGACAACTGGCTGGTAATTTTTTTGAATATTCCGGCATTGGTGACGATCATTCTCTGCTACGTTTGGTTCGGACTGGTCGAGTCGGCCGCGATTCTTGCGGTCGTGATCAACAAATTACCGAATGTCGTCGTCACGATTCGCGAGGGCACTCGAGCGCTTGACAAGGATTTACTGGAAATGGCCCGCTGCTATCGTTTCAGCAAACTCAAGACGTTGCGTCATGTCATCTGGCCGCAGCTGCATCCGTTTGTAATGGGCGCGACACGTTCCGGCTTGGCCCTAATCTGGAAAATCATCCTCGTCGTCGAACTGCTCGGCCGCAGTAACGGCATGGGTTACCAACTTCACCTATTTTTTCAATTATTCGACGTCGCAGGGATTCTAGCCTATACAATCGCGTTCGTTGCAGTGATTCAAGTGATCGAGCTGCTCATTCTGAAACCGCTCGACCGAAAAGCAGGAAGGTGGCGCCGATGACCGCAATTACTGTCGACATCATCAACAAAAGTTATCCCGCAGCCGGACAAGCCGACCTACACCGAGCGATTGCAGATTTAAAACTCTCCTTGCCGAGTAACGAATTCATTTGCCTGGTCGGGCCGTCAGGCTGCGGCAAAACTACGCTGCTAAACATCATCGCCGGACTCGATCAGGATTACAGCGGCGAAATTACTGTGGAGCAACAGCATAAAGCGCCGAAGATCGGTTACGTATTCCAAAACCCTCGTCTGCTGCCCTGGCGAACGGTAAGAGAAAATATCACGCTGACCTTGCCTAGCGATTACGATCCGAAAACGGTCGACGCATTACTCGAAACGATGCAATTGACGCAGGCCCAGCATGTCTACCCTGAGCGCCTGTCTTTGGGCATGAGCCGGCGCGTTTCTATCATCAGGGCCTTTGCGGTCGACCCCGACGTGCTATTGATGGACGAGCCTTTCGTGTCGCTTGATGCTCCAACCGCGCGTCAGGTCAGGGAATTGTTGATAGGACTCTGGCAACAGCGCCCGCATACGGTCTTGTTCGTCACGCACGATTTGCGCGAAGCGATCGCGTTAGCCGACCGACTGATATTTCTATCGCCGCCGCCGATGCAGTCGCTCAGCGAAATCCGCGTGGACATTCCGAGAGACATACGTGACGACGAGACGGCTATCGAGGCGTTCAGACAAAAATTGCTTCAGGATCATCCTGAAATCAGAGCGCTGTTATGAGCTTACCGGCAGTCGTTTTAAACGTCCTTCACGGTTGCAGGACCGGGAAAAATACCCGATACTTGTAGCCCTTTATGCCCCGCTATCAAAGATAATGGCGGACTGATATTCCACCACCCGGAGGACCATACTATAATGTTCAAAACAATCCTATTAGGCTTGGCCGCATTCGGATTCACTTTCGCGTCAATGACTGCTTCAGCCGCCAGCGACGATCAATATCCGGCCAGTAATTTTCAACCGAAAGTTGTTTTTATCGATAAAGACTTAGCCGATCAATTGGACACCGCACCGGCAGCCCAACAAGCCGACAAAAAATCAAGCGGCGAACCGGCCTCGATAGCGGAATTCGATCCCAAATATCCGGCCGCCTACTTCCAGCCCAAGGTTATTTATCCTTAGTCTCTTATCACTCTAATCTTTGAATTTTTCATTTTACGCTTAATATACCTTTCGCACTTCAAATTTCGGCAGTACCGGAGGAGGCCTCGGGGTGCTCGGTAAAGGCTTTGCCAGCATGGAGCTGGCATAGAGCCTACATGGACGTATTTACCCAGCACCTAAATTCCATAGCCCATTGGCCATGGTTAATTGTCTTGGATAATTTAGGTGCTGGGTTTACGGCGTCCTTTAACGGGCACCCCGAGGCCGAATTTTCATCTACGATGAGTATAAAACCACAGAGCTCACAGAGGTATAGATATTCATGCTTTGTGTACTCGGTGGTTGAAAAAACGATCCAACACCGTAGGGTGCGCATCGCGCACATTTCCAAGGCACCGAACCCGACGAACTGCCCGACCCAGGTGCGCGATGCGCACCCTACGCCTGGCGCTTTAAGCCTATGATCACCACCAATTTTCAAGTTATTTTGAGATTAAAAAGCGGGAATACAGAAATTAGCTAAAATAGCTTTTTTCAACAGACTAGGCGCCGGGGTATTCGGCCCCTCACCTAACGCTAGGTGAGGGGCCTACATGAACGTATTCACCGCGTACTTTAACGGACACCCAGGTGCCGAATTTTGATCTAAGATAGCTATACTCTGTTAACCGGACTCTTTGTCTTGAACCCTTTACGTCAACTCGTCTCACAGACCGCGATATACGGCCTTAGCAGCATCATCGGCCGTTTTCTTAATTATCTTCTGGTCCCGCTCTACACCTATACGTTCAGCACCGGCGAATACGGCGTGGTCTCGGAGTTTTATGCCTATGCCGGTTTCTTCGCAGTACTGTTGATCGGCGGCCTTGAAACCGGCTATTTTCGATTTCGCAATAAACAGGATTTTTCGAACGAGACAGTCTATGCCGGCGCGCAAAGCTTTCTAGTTTTGGTCAATTTGACTTTTCTCGGGTTCATCGTATTTTTCAACGAAACTTTTGCGGAGCTTCTGCATTACGGCGAACATCCTGAATATATTCTTTGGTTTGCATCGATTCTAGTTCTGGACGCGATAACGGCGCTGCCGTTCGCTCGGTTACGCGCGGAAAACCGGGCATGGCGTTTTGCCGGCATCAAATTGACCGAGATTTTCTTGACCATCGGTCTCAATCTGTTTTTTCTGGTTGCTTGCCCGAAAATTGCTGCGGCCTGGCCGGGTTCGGCGATTCGCTTTATTTACGATCCGGCGATCGGTGTCGGATATATTTTCCTAGCCAACCTGCTGGCCAGTTGCTTTAAATTCCTGTTATTGATTCCGCAACTGCGCGGCATACACCTACAGCTAAGCCCGACAATACTCAAACCGATGTTGGTCTATTCATTGCCGATGGTCATTATCGGTTTCGCCGGCATGGTCAACGAAATGCTCGACCGGGCAATATTGAAATATATGCTGCCTTATGATTTGGATACCAATTTGCAAATGCTAGGTATTTATGGCGCCTGTTATAAATTATCGATTCTGATGAGCCTGTTCGTGCAAGCATTCCGCTATGCCGGCGAACCGTTTTTCTTTAGCATAGCCGGCCGTGAGGATGCACAAAAGTCTTATGCCTTAGTCATGAATTATTTTGTGATCTTCGGCGTGTTTATTTTTCTAGTCGTGACGCTATTCATCGATTTTTTTCAATACTTTATCGGCTCGGACTTCCGCGAAGGGCTTGACATTGTACCGGTCTTATTGATCGCGAATCTACTGCTCGGCATCTATGTCAATCTGTCGATCTGGTACAAATTGACCGACCGCACCGGCATGGGCGCTTTGGTATCTTTGGCGGGCGCAGGGTTAACAGCTTGGCTGAATATTTGGTGGATCCCGATTTGGGGCTATCACGGTTCTGCCTGGGCGACGCTGGCGTGCTATTTATTCATGGTCGTCATCTCCTGGCTACTGGGGCGCCGCTACTATCCGGTCCCCTATAAGCTAGGCAAGATCACCGGCTATATCGCCTTCGGCTTAACATTATATGCTGCGCATCATTTTGCGACAGAAGTCTATCTTATCAACACCTGGCTCAGTGCTTCGGCAAGCCTTACGGCTTACCTAGTTACCGCAGCGTGGTTCGATTTTCGACCGCTGCTGCGCCACAAACACGATATTTGATTGGAAACCTTTACCGTGGTATGCACAGCGTATTCTACTGCTTTAACATCGCGAAGCTGGAGCTTGGGAAACAGCGGACCTTTAACCTTTCCCCTACCCAAGCAATAAACTATCGATATTGGCTCGGACCGTTCTGGCCGTATTCTCCAACGCAGCGTGTTCTATTTCGTTCAAGTCGGGCTGTAAATAACGAATGATGCCGGACCGGCCCAATACCACCGGAATACTGAAGCAATTGTCTTTGATTCCCTGCCAATCATCGAAGCAAGTACTAAGCGGCATCGTTCGGTGTTCGTCGTGAACGATGGTTCTGATGACTTCGCAAGCGGCTGAAGCAATAGCGAAATTGGTATAGCCTTTCAATCGATAGACCTCGAAACCGGCCTTGTTGACCTCTTCAAAAATCTCTCTATGCCTCGGACTATCGGTTATCGGTTCGCCGCCGGCCGAAGCATGGCTGAATACCGGAAACTGATTCGGTCCGTGCTCGCCGAGAATATAGGCTCTTAAATCATCGGGATGAATCTGTTCGGCCTTGGATAATAGGGTTCTGAAACGTGCCGAATCGACCAGCGTACCGATACCGACGATTTTTGAAGGGGGCAACCCCGAAATCCGCGTAGCCCAACAAGTCATCACATCGACCGGGTTCGTGATGATAATAAAAACAGCTTCAGGATTTTTTTCGGCCAGCATTGGAATCAACGACTTGAACAAATCGACATTGGCTTTGCCTAATTCCATACGAGAAGTCATGCCTTTTGCCATGGGTGCCGAAGCGGTGATCGCGACGATATCGCAGCCCACCGCCTCTTCAAGCGGGCCGCCCTCGATTTGCATCGGCCGTTCGCAAAAAGCCAGGGTATGCTGTAAATCCAAGGCATTGCCCAAAGCTTTGGTCGCATCCCGATTGACCAACAACAAATGATTACCCAAGCCCTTCAACACCAATGCATAGGCTAACGAAGAACCGACATGGCCGGCTCCGATTATGGCTATTTTCATGATTGATACTCGCTATGTTAAAACGCTCTCGCAACAGCCGGGATAAAGACAACCGATTGATTATACTTCGCGCGGCCACATTTTCGGTTTTCTGACTCGCTCTTTTGTCCGAGAGCAAGGCGCGAAAACAGTTACATAGCTTGCTATGCGCCTGTTTTCGCGCCTTGCTCTCGAACAAAATAGCATTGCCATAAAAGCCGCAAACATGACCGCGCGAAGTATATTTTCAATAGAAACTATTTAAATTCAATGTGATACTATTAGCAGAATTTTTTAATCCTACTAATTTCCGCAATAACGCTTACCCGAAATAACAACATAAAGTCAGACGATGGACAACCGAATAATAATAAAAATGAAAAGCGGCGGCCTAGGACGTCTCATCAACATCATACAAACCCTGTTCGTGAGTCTGATGCGAATATGGACCATTCCCATCGTTCTCGCGCTCAGTTTGGCTTCCGGGTTTACGACATATTACGGCATGTCGCATTTCATCACACCCTGGATCGCGCTAATCATCACGGTAGCGATTCAATCGATCATCGTGATTTGCTCATTTGAGATCGCCGGAATTCATTGGCGCGCCAATCGATTGCGTTACTTTAGCGTGCTTTCCTCGCTGTTGATTGCATTGGGCGCATCGGTGTCGTTTTCTTATTTCAAGTTTTATGAAATCTCCGAACAAGATACGATTCATATCCAACGCCTCAACGAAGTCCGTAATAAAGTCGAGGATTATTTAAGCGACATTATCGCCATTAAAGGAGAATTATTGGCGAAAGAGCGGCTTGAAGTAGAGCAGTTGAACCAACAAGTCACTCAAGCTTATTTCGGCACGCATCCTGAAATCCCTCCATCATTAAGAAACCAAGTCGGTGAAGGCCGAATCTGGCGGCACTATAACGAGCTTTTTCAAAACAAAAAATCCGAATTGGCGGGGCTCGAAGAACAGCTTGCACTACTCGATACCCAAATCGGCGCACTTCAAGCCAATTTAAATCAACTTGACCAGGATTCCGAGGCTATTCGAGAAATATATCAACAGATATCGAGCGGCTTGCAGACCGTTCAATTGCAATTCAATCGGCAAGTCGCCAAATTCAATACCCATTTACCTGCGGCACCGGTATTAATGCCTTACTCGCAATATATTCAAGGCATCAAGCCGTCTTTTGCAATGTGGACAGGCTTTTCAACCTTTGCTTTAGTTTGTGCCGGCATGGTCGATTTTTTTACCGTACTGCTCTCCTACCGCCTGGAATTCACGGCCCCCGGACCATTGACCGAACAAGAGGAAGAGCTGGTTTTCGAATGCCTAAGGCAATTCACGCAATTCCGCATCAACGAAAACGATGCCTTAGAAATGATTATCGAAAAAACTGAAATCGAAAAAGCCAAACGCTATATTGACTGGCCGCGAATGTTTGCGGTCGGCCTGTTGCTCAGCCGGGGCTTTTTGCGTAAAGTCGACGACCGTACCGTAGAATTCGCGCCGACACTCTATCCGTTGATTGCCGAAAAGCTAGGCGATAAATTGCAACAACTCAAGGAGCAATCCGGACGCGCAGAACCTGCAACGATGAATACCGAACCCGTCGCCCATGAACAGCACTAAATCGCCTCTAGACCTTTGGCTAGCCGATATCGCCAGCGAAGCTAACGACCAAGATGAAACTTGGGACCCGGGCTTCGATGGCAGTCGACGCTTAGTCGTTGCAAAACTAGGCCCTTACCGGAAGGCTTTTCCTCGTCCCCAAAAATTTACCCCGCGTTTTTATCACCGTATTTTTCAACTCCCGATCGAAGACTGGTCACTGACCTGTCGCGCCGAACTATATGGCGGTTTTTGCTCACTCGAGATCAATCTGACGATTCATTTTCAGGCCTCTATTCACTATGCAATGACACACATTGAGACCTTGCCCGAGATCAACTCATATATCAAAAAAGCTTATGAAAGCCTGGTTCGCGATGCCATCGACCAGGAAATTAAAAAACTCGATGATGGCGAATGGATAGAATCCGGATTAGCGCCGATCGAAAAGCGCATTCAAACACAAATCAACGAAACACTGATTACTCAACATATTCAGTGCCGTGCATTATGCTCGATACAACCATCTTTTGCCGATGTCACTCAATCGCAAAACTTGAGTAATAGCTTTGCTCGAGAAGATATTTATCTAAAAATTCAAAAGAAGAACTTCGAATTCAAGGAGCGTCAAAACCGGGAAAGTCTGCGCCAACAAGAAGAACAAGAACGCCTGCTTATCGAAAAACGAAACAGGGAAACAGAACTGAAAATCAAGGAACAAGCACTTGAGTCCGAGTCCAATTTACGCTTGCTAAAGGAGCAAGAGCGACAAATAACCGAGCAATTCAGCCTGGAAGAGCGTCTGTACATGGAACGGGTTCGGCATCAAGCCCGTCTGCAAGAGCTCGAACAGGAAACGCAACGAGAATTGCAACGCCAGCAACTGGCCAAACAACTTGAGACCGAGCAAAGACTCCAAGAAGAAAAGTTGAGGCATCAACAGTTACTTAAAGAAAAGGAACTCGCGGTCGAACTCAAACAGTTCGAAGAACAACAGGCTCAATGGAACGCCGCGAAAGAGCGTATGCAACAAGAAAAGCTCAAACAGGAGCAGCGCTTAAAGCAAATCGAATCCGAAGCGGAACGGGCTCTGGCCGCTCAGAAACAATCAGAAGCTCAAAAATTGCAGGAAAAACTGCATGCGGAAAGGCTGCAACACGAAAGCCGCCTAAAGGAAATGGAACTGGCGATGCAGATCGAGGAGCAGAAAAAACGTTATGAAGCCACTCAGGAAACTTCCGAATATTTACGCAGGGACATCGAGCTATTAGTACTCGAGAAGCGGCGCAACGAAATGATACAAGCAGCAAGAAAAGCCAAGCAGTCCGCCGAACAAGCGCCTCGCGAACTACCGTTGAATTCGGAGCCTGAATAAAGCAACATCAAAATTCAAACAGGAACAGATGAGCGAATAACAATCATAATTGATAACCGAAGAGGAAGGCCGCCATGACATTATCGGAAACGATCGCAAAAATCATACTGTCGCTGAAACACAACTTAGTTGCTACCTTCGTCGGGCTTTTATTCAGCATAGCCATTATCAAATTAATCGGTGCTTACCTGAGTTCCAATATCGACGACGGCGAATGGGAACAATTTAAAGTCGACCACGATTGCCAGCCGTTTATCAATGAAAGCGGCAGTCAACGCTTGAGTTGGCAATGCGATGACGGAAAAATTTATTACCGTTGGCGGCAGCAGCGTTAACCTCTGGAAAAACTTCTCGTTAAAGGACTATCAAAAAAACCAACTATCGAATCCCGAACTATTTTTCCCACGCTAATCAACCAAAGCCCGATAATGCTCTAATTTGTCAAGCGCTGCAGCTGCAGCATGATTGGTCAACTGTCCGTGATAAGTCATCACCGCTTTCTTTAATCCACTGTCAAGATGCTCAAGCCCTTCTTTATCAGTTTCGGCCAGCTTTAGAACAAAAGGCAAAGTCGCTTCATTGAGCGCCAGTGTCGACGTTCGAGGGTAGGCGCCGGGCATGTTGCTGACGCAATAGTGAATCACGCCATGCGTCGTGTAAACGGGTTCGGTATGCGATGTCGGCCGCGAAGTTTCGATGCAACCGCCTTGATCGATACTGACGTCGACAACGACCGAGCCGGGCATCATCGTCGCTATCATTTGTTCGGTGATGACTTTAGGTGCTTTGTCTCCCCGGCACAACACGGCCCCAATAATGAGGTCCGCCTCGGTAACAATGCGGCTTATATTTTCCGGCGTCGATAATACGAAATTGACTTCCGGCAACTCGTTTCTTCTCAACCAATCCATGTGCGATTTGTCGATACCGGCGACATAAACATCGGCTCCCATTGCCGATGCCACGCGCGCGGCATGCATGCCAACCACCCCGTCGCCGACGACCAACACATGACCATGCCTGTTCTTGCCAATGCGGCCTAATTGAACGCCTTTGCCGCCATTGAACTCAGCCAGATAATACGCGCCCATCAAGACCGCGACATTACCGGCTATCGCGCTCATCGGCACTAGAATCGGCAACCGACCTTGCTCATCTTCAACCAGTTCGTAGGCAATCGCGGTGGTGCCATTAGTGAGCAAGGCGTCGGTCAAAGCCGGATCGACACCGGCCAAATGCAAAAAAGTAAAGACTGTTTGTTGCTTCAAATATTGATACTCGGCAGGCAACGGTTCTTTGACCTTAACCACTAAGTCCGTCTTCCAAGCCTCCGATGCTGAAACCACATTAACACCAAGCTGTTTGTACTGGTCATCGGCAAACCCAGAATCTAAACCGGCACAGGTTTCAACTAATACTTCGTGGCCTCGCTCGACCAATGTTCCGGCGGCCGCCGGAGTCAAGCCCACCCTACCTTCTTGATCCTTTATTTCTTTCGGAATACCTATTCTCATTGCGCCCCCTTGATTTAGTGGCAAGCTATCATCCGAATTGGAATATAATTCGGTTATAAAACCGGTACTACAATGGCTCTTTCAAAGCTCGATTGTAATCGATTTCCTTTACCCTTCCCTATACGGAATCATAAAATTCTGTATTTCTTTTTTGGAGTCTCCATGGCGTTATCCGTTGTTCTAATCATTGTCGGTTTAGCATTGTTAGTTTGGAGCGCCGATCGCTTTGTCGAAGGCGCGGCCGCTGTTGCGAATTTTGCCGGCATGTCGCCTCTATTGATCGGCATGCTCATCGTCGGCTTCGGCACTTCCGCCCCGGAAATGGCTGTGTCCGCCATATCGGCATGGCATGGCAATCCGAATATTGCATTAGGCAACGGCTACGGTTCAAACATCACCAATATCGCATTAATCCTCGGCATCACCGCGATCATCAGCCCGATTGCCGTTCACTCACAAGTGCTTCGAAAAGAGCTTCCAATCCTTAGCGCAGTTACGCTATTCGCCGCTTGGCAAATTTATGACAACGAATTTACTCAATTGGATGCCTGGCTTTTATTAGCGGTGTTTGGCATGATTATGGGCTGGACAATAATCCAAGGCATGCATAAAGACTCCGATAGTTTCGAAAAGGAAATGGAATCCGAATTACAAGCCCACGCGATGACACTTGGACGTGCATTATTTTGGGTTGCCGTAGGCTTGATATTATTGGTCGTCAGCTCACAGATGCTGGTCTCAGGCGCAGTCACGATTGCGCAAAGTCTAGGCATCAGCGACTTGATAATTGGCCTAACCATCGTTGCAATCGGCACATCCCTGCCGGAACTAGCATCATCAGTCATCGCCGCCAAGAAGGGTGAGCATGATATTGCCTTGGGAAATATTATCGGGTCCAATCTGTTTAATACGACTGCGGTCGTCGGGATCGCTGGAGCCATACACCCCATGACGATCCCTGAAGATATTTTGATCAGAGATTGGCCGGTCATGGCTGCGTTAACGGCTTCTCTTTTCGTCCTGGGTTATTCCTACAATGGCGGAGGGCGAATCAACCGTATCGAAGGCGGATTATTATTATCGGCCTATATCGGTTATACCTGTTATCTGATCTTTTCGGTCACTACTATTTAAACTTATTGCCGTCACGAAAAACCATGAGTCAAAAAAAATTAAGCCTACAGGAACAATTGCTTAAGTCGGGCCTTGCCAGCGACACCAAGGCTAAACAAATCCGAGCCGAGAAACGTAAACAACCCAAAAAGAATGCCCATGCAGCTGCGGAGCAAACTCGACTTGAGATACAAAAAGCTAAAACGGAACAACAAGAGAAAGACCGCCTGCTTAATCAACTAAAAAAAGAGGAAACGGAACGTAAACAGCTAGCTGCGCAGATCAAACAATTGATCGAACAGCATAAGTTTGCGCAAAGCAATGACGGCGTAAAATACAATTTTAACGATAACGGCAAAGTTAAATCGGTATATGTTTCGGAGTTCGTACGAAATCAAATCGTCAATGGCCGCGCGGCAATCGTGATTTGCGAAAAACAATATCAAATCGTACCGCTCGAAATTGCCCAAAAAATCGAACAACGCTTACCCGGCGTGATCGTTTTAATCAACGAGCCCCCTAAACAACCCGAGGCTGACGACCCCTATGCCGATTATCAAATACCGGACGATTTGATTTGGTGATTTTCCCTTGAAGTAGAAATATTTGATGCAACAAAATCACCAGCTAACGCTCAAACAATCTCACAATAAATTTAACCGGGAGAAAGCAAGATGAACAATAATTGTTATTTAAAATACGCAGGCATGTTAGGGTTACCGTTAGCCATGCTAACGCTAGGAATTTCAACGGCGACCGCGCAAACTCAAGGCAAATTCGACAGAAAGCTATTATTAGAACAACAGATCGAATTACCGTCGAATACTGTCAATGCCAAGACAATCAAAGTTACCATTCCGGCAGGCTTCAAAACACCGGACCATACCCACGACGGCCCTGGCCCTCGCTATGTCATTAAAGGCAAATTAAAAGTCATCGAAGGCGATAAAACGGGAGTTTATTCGGCTGGTGACGTCTTCTGGGAATCCGGCGATGTTATGTCGGTGGAAAATGTCGGCAAAGGCTCCGCCGAATTGATCATTTTCGAACTCGCGCAACCGAAACAACCCGAGAAAAAATAACAAGAACCACCTCGGTTCGATCGGCCATACCGGGAGCCAATCGATGCCCCTGGTTTGGTCATAAGAAAACAGCTATCAGCTTATAAAAAGCATTTTTTATTTACGAAAATATTCCTTGGCTGGACGGGGTTTGTAACACCCATGCGCATCAAGCTCTTTCCCAAGCTCCAGCTTGGGAAAGACACCCCGGAAGCTCCAGCTTCCTGAACAGGTTGCCCAAGCTGGAACTTGGGTAACAGCATATTTTAGTCTTTGTGACCTCGATGCCATTTAGTATAACTTGATATTCTCGGCCTCGAAATCGCGATCTGGGGATCGCTCCCACAGTGTTTCCGCCATCCTCTGTGGAAGCGACGCCTTCATCGGCCCTCACATAACGCTAGGAGAGGGGAAGCCACTGATGCTAGACACCCACGGCTTATGTCGAAGCCCTAGAAGCGACCTAAATTCAATGTAGGGGCGATTTTAATCGCCCAGACGAGTAAATTACCCCTAAATGAAAATTCGGCAATTCAGATAGTTAATTTTAGCGACATCCTTAGCTTAATGCGTATGGGTTGCAACCCCGTCCTAAACGTTACTTACATGGATGTGGGTAAGGGGCGTGAGCAGGAGCAGAAGCTTTTCAACCGAGGTCAAAGCTGATCAAAACGTTCGGGGCGGGTTAAGTAACCCGATCCGCGCATGGGATCAAGCAATACACAACTCACCGCTTTCTGCTTACCACTTACCACTCACTACTTACGATCATCTATTTTCCGCTAATCATTGCGACAAGCCGGTCCACATCGAGTCGATCGAACGGCCAACAAAGATCAATACCGGAGTCCTCGTGCAACAACACCGGAATGCGTATTGCGTAACGTTCCTGCCATTGCGTTTGCTCGGCTATATCGATCGACTCAATCTCGATATCGTTATTATCCGCCAGATAACTATTCAGAATTTCCTCCGCTTGCTCGCATAAATGGCAGCCTTGCGTGCCGAACAGCATCAACTTAGGAACGAGCATGAAATAACTTCGACAATTGTTGAAGGGGGTTCCATGGCTCGATTGACAGGTGTCGGCGGCAGGGAGCCGGCCGCCGTCAAGCCTACATGGACGTATTCACGGCATCCTGTCAAGCGAGTCACTGAACCACCGCAAAACCTACTACTTATAGACGTTATTTTGCACATATTCCTTAGTCATGATGCTTGCTGATTTTATCGAGAAAACTCATCAACAGCGCAGAAATTACCAGCGTTAAATGCACAGCGACATACCATAAAATCTTGTCATTGTCGGTCGCCTGTATGTTCATAAAGACCTTCAATAAATGAATCGACGAGATCGCGACAATCGACGAAGCCAGCTTGATTTTTAGAGAACCGTAATCATGCGTTCCAAGCCAATCCAGCTTTTCGGTCGACAAACCGATATCCATTTGCGAAACGAAATTTTCGTAACCACTGAACATCACGATGATGACTAGACTGCCGACCAGCGTCAGATCTATCAAGGTCAATAACTTCAAAGTCAAATTCGCCTCATCCATCTCAAGAATATGAGGGACAAAATGAATGATCTCCTGAAAAAATTTTACCGATATTGCCAACAAGGCTACGCTCATTCCTAGATACACCGGCGCCAAAATCCAGCGACTCGCATACATGATGCGCTCGATCGCGCGTTCAATCATAGCAAGATCCTCAGTGATGCAAATGCGCGGACAACCAACGCTCAGCCACTTCCTTCGCGATTCCTTTTCGGTGCGCATAGTCTTCGAGCTGATCGTGATCGATCTTGCCGACATTGAAATACTGCGCTTCCGGATGCGAAAAATACCAGCCGCTGACCGCCGAAGCCGGATACATCGCGTAACTCTCGGTCAATTCGATGCCGGTCGTCGCCGTAACATTGAGCAACTCGAACAATTTGCTCTTTTCGGTATGATCCGGACAAGCGGGATAACCCGGAGCCGGCCTTATGCCTTGATAAGATTCTGCGATCAACTCATCGTTACGGTATTGTTCGTCTTTTGCATAACCCCAAAAATCCTTCCTAACCGCTTCATGCATATACTCGGCGAAGGCTTCTGCCAATCGGTCTGCCAAGGCCTTGAGCATGATCGAACTGTAATCGTCATGATCTTTTTCGAATTCTTCGAGCTTAGCTTCGATGCCGATGCCGGTCGTTACCGCAAAACCGCCCAAATAATCGGTCTTGCCGCTATCGATAGGCGCGATGAAATCGGACAAACAATAATTCGGCCGCCCCGGCGCCTTGACACTTTGCTGCCGCAAATGATGCAAAATTTCTCGCTTTTCAAGCCGCGAATCGTCTTTATATAAAATGATGTCGTCGCCGTCGCTGTTGGCCGGGTAAAACCCGATAACGGCACGAGCCTGAAGCCATTCTTCGTTGATGATTTTTTTCAACATGGTCTGCGCATCTTCAAATAACTTTCGCGCTTCGACGCCGACAACCCGATCTTCGAAAATATCGGGATATTTACCGGCCAATTCCCAGGTATGGAAGAACGGCGTCCAATCGATATACCAAACCAACGTATCGAGAGGAAAGCGATCGATGACTTTATTGCCTAAAAAGGTGGGCTTGACCGGCTCGAAATCGGTCCAATTGAATTTATTGCGTCTCGCCTGCTCAATGCTATGTTGCTTGGTTTTGGCTTTACGCCCCTGATGCCTTTCCCGAACCTCCTTGTATTCTTCCTTGATTTTTTGGGTAAACGCTTCCTTGGAGTCGTCGCTGACCAAATGACTGGCGACACCGACGCTTCTGGAGGCGTCGGCGACATAAACAACCGGACCATGATAGTTAGGCTCGATCTTGACCGCAGTATGGGCTCTTGAGGTCGTTGCGCCGCCGATCATCAGCGGAATGTCGAAGCCTTGACGTTCCATTTCTTTGGCCATGTGCACCATTTCATCGAGAGACGGCGTAATCAATCCGCTGAGACCGATGATATCGACTTTTTCATCTCGCGCGGTCTGCAATATTTTTTCGGCCGGCACCATCACTCCCAAGTCGATAACCTGAAAATTATTGCATTGCAGCACCACGCCGACGATGTTTTTACCGATATCGTGCACGTCGCCTTTGACGGTGGCCATCAGTATTTTGCCGTTGGTCTGCATCTCGCCGTCTTGCTCAGCTTCCATGAACGGCATCAAATAAGCGACCGCCTTTTTCATGACCCGCGCCGACTTGACGACTTGCGGCAAAAACATTTTGCCGGCTCCAAACAAATCGCCGACCACATTCATGCCGTCCATCAACGCGCCTTCGATTACATGCAGCGGCTTTTCGGCTTCCTGTCGTGCCTGCTCGGTATCTTCGTCGATGAAATCGGCGATGCCTTTAACCAAGGCATGCTCGAGCCTTTTAGTAACCGGCCAACTACGCCATTCCAGCTCTTCCGGCTTGGCTACCGTACTACCGTCGCCTCGATATTTTTCGGCCAACTCAAGCAAGCGTTCGGTCGCGCGGTCATTACGATTGAGCACAACATCCTCAACCGCATCGCGCAATTCTATCGGAATATCTTCGTAAATCGCCAATTGGCCGGCATTGACGATGCCCATATCCATGCCGGCCTTGATCGCATGATACAAAAATACCGCATGTATCGCCTCGCGAACCGGATTGTTCCCTCGGAACGAAAAAGACACGTTCGACACGCCGCCCGAAATCAAGGCATGAGGTAGCGTTCGCTTGATTTCGCGGGTCGCCTCGATAAAATCCATGCCGTAGTTATTGTGCTCATCGATACCGGTTGCAATCGCAAAGATGTTCGGGTCGAAAATAATGTCCTCGGCCGGAAAATTCAATTGCTCGGTCAGAATACGATAGGCACGACTGCAGATTTCGACCTTTCTATCACGCGTATCGGCTTGACCTTGTTCGTCGAAAGCCATCACGATTGCAGCCGCACCATAGCGACGTATCAATTTGGCATGTCGTATAAATGCCTCCTCGCCTTCCTTCATCGAGATAGAATTAACGACACCCTTGCCTTGAATGCACTTCAATCCGGCTTCGAGAATATCCCATTTCGACGAATCGAGCATGATCGGCACCTTAGCGATATCGGGTTCTGCCGCAATCAGACTGAGAAAGCGCACCATCGCTTCTTTCGACTCCAACATGCCTTCGTCCATGTTGATATCGATGATTTGCGCGCCGTTTTCGACCTGGTCCTTGGCTATTTCCAATGCCGTTTCAAAATCGCCGTCGACAACTAAGCGCTTGAATTTTGCCGAGCCGGTGACATTGGTCCGTTCGCCGACATTGACGAACAACGAACCCGGCCCAATATTCATCGGTTCCAGGCCGGCCAGGCGGCATTGCTTTTCAATAACGGGAACGACTCTCGGCGGATATTGCTTGACCGCCTCGACAATCGCTTTGATATGCTCGGGCGACGTGCCGCAACAGCCGCCGATGATGTTCAAATAACCGTTCGCGGCCCAATCAGCCAACTCCAAGGCCATATCTTCCGGCGATTCGTCATATTCGCCGAATTCGTTCGGCAAACCCGCGTTTGGATGAGCCGACACATGCGTATCGGCTATCGAAGATAACTCTTCGATATGTTGTCTGAGTTCTTTCGCACCTAAGGCACAGTTGAAGCCGAATGAAATCGGCTCGATATGACTGAGTGAATTCCAAAACGCCGCGACGGTTTGACCCGACAGGGTTCTGCCGGACGCATCGGTAATCGTGCCGGAAATCATGACTGGCAGTTTATAGCCGAGCGCTTCGAAATATTGATCGACCGCGAAAATTGCTGCCTTGGCATTGAGCGTATCGAATACCGTTTCGATCAAAATAATATCGGAACCGCCGTCAATCAAGCCCCGCGTCGCTTCGGTATAAGCATCAACCAAAGTATCGAAGTCGATATTACGAAAACCGGGGTCGTTGACATCCGGCGACATCGATGCAGTTCGGTTGGTCGGCCCTAAAATACCGGCTACGAAGCGCGGCTTATCAGGTGTTTTGTGGGTATATTCGTCAGCAGCCTGTCTAGCCAGTCGCGCCGACTCCAAATTAATCTCATAGGCCAATGATTCCATTTGATAATCGGCCATTGCAATTTGAGTCGCATTAAAGGTATTCGTCTCGATAATATCGCAACCAACATCGAGATAAGCACAATGAATCGCTTTAATAATATCCGGCTGAGTCAAAGACAGCAGATCATTGTTACCTTTTAGATCGACAGCCCAATCCGAAAAACGCTTGCCCCGATAATCTTTTTCTTCCAATTTGTAGCTTTGAATCATCGTGCCCATAGCACCATCTAAAAACAGGATACTTTGGGACAATCTTTTTTTAAAGTTTTCTAATTTACTCATGTACTTACATGCTAGAAGTTAAATAAGGGCATAACACCCGGATAAAGCTTGGCTTGACAAGCTGTCGCGCCACATTATGCTTAACGGATTTTTAGGGAGATGATTATGTCGAAACCGACGATACTCAATGTAATAAAAAGCGTTTTCGCCGCCGCAGTCGGCATACAAAGCGACAAAAATAGACAACGGGATTTCGAACACGGCAACTTATCCACTTACATCATTGTCGGCATTATTTTTACCGCTCTTTTTGTCGTTCTTTTGGTATTGCTTGTTGCAAAAATTACTGGCTGATTAACAAAAAAGCCCAAGCAGGACTTGGGCTTTTGGCCTGGTAAAACGAGATGCTATTCCGGTTTGAAGCTGTTCTTGATCGAGACGAATAACTCTTTCATTCCGCTGAATAAATTAGAAACTGTCAATGTTTCTTTGAGCATAAACTTAGTTCTAATAAAGGCAACGGCTAAGACACCCAGAAGCGGTGGCATCAATTCAAACACAATGGACAACAGAGTTCCGGTAAACCCTTGAAATATCCCGTCCTTGGTTTTTCGGTCGCCGATGGAAGCCAAATCCCGCTCATATCCGCCTTCGAAGCCGCCGCCTTTAAAGGTCTCGAGTAAAAACACATTGAAATAAACCGCCGTGAATTGAACCGCTAAAAAAACGACAGAGCACAAAACCACCCAAAAAAGGGTTTTTTCTACTTTAGCTCGCGAAGCCGACTGGTAGACCCAAACGGCCACCAGAATCATAACAATACCACCAATCATTGCACATCCTCCTGTTTTAGTTATTATTTTTTAGTTAAAAAGAAAAAGAGATACGTACACTTCAAAATCATATCCGAATCCGATTTTTCGATAACTTTGCAGGATTCGTATTTTTCACGCCCGGGAGTCGATTGCTTTCTAATCATGCCATCTTCGACAGAATATTTTAATGCTACTTCAAACGTCTTGGTTCGCCCAAACGTATCGATTGATTTAGTGTTCAATACCCCGTCACTTTTAAAATCCCACTCGATACTCAAGTCTTTTTTCTCTCCCTCTAATTTGGCGGCTTCCGCATAGAGATTCCATTTCCCCAAAATTTCAGACTGATCTTTTAATAAGACTTCCGCATTCGCTGCAAAAGCCAACAAAACAGCGGGCCATATTGCATGTATTCTCTTTGTTATATTCATTTTCCCACCTTTTTACTTTGATTTTATAAGTCTTTTAGATTATAACACACACCCAGTGCTACTCTAGTTTTTACATTCTCCTAACGTATTGTGCATCGCTTTAAAATATCAACATTAAACTTGACATTAGCTGTGTCTAAAGTATCATTGATGGCTCATTTGCTATGTCTATAGCATTTTCTAAAATATAAAAACACAGGTAGGACACTCATGGGTGCGATCTTAGATTTGACTGAAATGTTAAAAGAACCAGCTGGCATGGTCGGCGCGATTGTCGTTATCGCAGCCGGTTACTTCTTAGTAAAATGGGTTTTTGCTGAGCCTAACGACGAAGACAAATAAACTAACAGCCCCGTTAGTTTAAAAAAGATCACAAGGCCGCCCCTGCTAATTCTGACAAGTTTTAGAGGCGGCCTTTGTTTTTTTTACCCATCTCCCACCTAAATACCCTATAATTTATACATTTATTCAGCATAATGCTTTAGTAAATGTATCATTTTATTTTCACCAAGCTTTACCAACTTTACAATAAATCTGCTCCAGCCACCGGCATCGGCTTATTCCGACTGCTCTACGGCATTGTATTATTTCAAGAAATCTGCTTCTTATTATATTTCCATCATCTAATTTTCGACCCGATTCCTTACATTGACGTTGAATTTCCGCTCATTCCTTTTTTTCTTTGTCTCTGGGCGGTTGCTGCTTTATTCATAATCGTTGGCTACCAATGCCAAAACGCATTAATTGTAAGCTACCTCTTTTGGATCGTCTTTGTACAATTCACCCCCATGCAACGCGACTTTGACGGCGGATTTGATGCATTCATGACTGGATCAGGTTTTTTTTTACTTTTCATGCCGACCGACAAAGCCTTTGCGCTCGATCAATTAAGGCTAAAACTCAGCACACCCTTTCGCCATTACTCTCAACACCCGAAACCTACTGCTTCAAGCCTGAGCTACCACCTTCCCGTTTTTATCTGCCTAGGCTTTCTTTATTTCGACTCGGCGATTCATAAATTATTTGCCGAACACTGGCGAAACGGTCTAGGAGCCTGGCTTCCCTCCACACAGCCATATTATGTATCTGCGATCAATATGTCCTGGCTTCTTAATCAGGAAGTATTACAAAAGACGATTGGCTATATCATTATTGTGTTTCAATTTAGCTTTATATTCTTTTTTTCAAACCGCTACTTACGCCCTATCTACTTATTCATTGGCATTGGCTTACACCTTGGCATAACGATTTCTCTAAACATTTATCCGTTTGGCCTTGGCATGCTCATTTTTTACAGCCTACTGGTTCCTTTTTCATGGTGGCGCTGCTTAGCCAAAGCCCTTAGACCCTCTCAACCTTTATTAATGGTCTATTACGACAAAGACTGCCCTTTATGCAATCGCACTGCATTAACCGTCAATCATTTCGATATTTTTAAATGCATTGATTTTAAAGACGCTCAAACTTTTTCGAATAAACAACCCGCACTATCTGCCTTGCCATTGGATACCTTGCTGACCGATCTTTATTCAGTCGATGAAAACGGCAAGGTTTATAACGGCATCAATACTTACATCCAGATTCTAATGAAAATGCGCTATCCATTTTTAATTGGCTGGCTACTCCGCACCCCCGGGATTCTTCATCTAGCCAGAGCTATTTATCGCAACATAGCCGATAACAGACAGCGTATACCATGCAATCAAGACTGCGTCATCCCAAATAAAACCCAATTTAAATTACACAGCTTTTACAGCCGTTTTTTTGAGACCGATAACCTTCAATCACGAAGAAACTTAAAAACACTAACCAAAGCCTTCTTAATCATTTGCATACTACAAATCAATAGCACCATACACTACGGACTACTATACCGGCTTAATGTCGATACACGCAGCAACTCCTTAATGATTGCACTGACTCAAGCCAGCAATTCCATTTTATTACTATCCCATTCATTCATCGGTATAACACCCCACGCCCTTTATTTACACGACCATTTTGAGGGGTATGACTCGCTACTTGCAATCACCTACACCAACGATAACGGAGATGAAGCCTGGTTACCGTTCATCAACCAAGAAGGACGGATACTTGCCCCTCACTGGGGGCGCATCCACTCAATGTGGGCCAATATCGCCGTCACACCGAATATCGACGCCATCAGACTCAACAAGCTGATCATGAAAATTACTGCATACTGGTCACATAGACTCCATCTAGATCTTGACAACACCCTGTTCACGATCAAGATTAAGAAAAATTCAGCTCCGTCCTACTGGGTTTATGATTTGCTCAATAAAAACCTCAGCGGAGAATGGTCAAACCTTGGCACAGTCCATTGGAAACAGCAGCAATTTCATAGCAATTTAAACCAAACGTTGCTGGATAATCTCTCTACTCAATCAAGTTACTGGCCTACCTCAACACCCGAATAACGACAAGCCTTTGCCATTGCGATTGGACCATACCTTTCGCACTTCAGATTTCGGCAGCGCTCAAGGAGGAGCCGTGTTGCTCGACCCCTCACCTAACGCTAGGTGAGGGGTCAGCATGGGTGCAAGCATAGAGCCTTGTATGATTAATTTAAATGAATTTTAGCCAGGAAATACTTTAAGCTGTACCGAGTTCATTGGGAGGCCGCTTGAGCCTGAGGACTGGATTAAACCAGAGCCTGTCATGTAGGTTGCCCCCGCCCTATTCACACTTCGACTTAGCCCAGAACAAACACTCTACAACACAAGCCCAGCCCAGCCCAGCCCAGCCAGACGCTCTTTTTAGGATAACGGACCAACAATTCCCAATTTGAGAATCATACAGGGTGTGAGGTACGCTTGGCGAGGATGTCAGCTGCAGGGGCAGATTTTTTGCTCCTCAAATTGGGAATTGCTCCTGCATTGCCCTAATACACGCCATCCTTGGCGCTTAGCTGACGCCAAGTCCCCATGGATGGGTTCACGGCGTTCCTCGACAGGGATACCCCACACCCTAAATCCAGTGAGAATGCTCAAACTGGGAATTGCTGCTAACGGACACCCGGCGCCGAACTTGCTCAACGAAGGGTATAAGTTGGCGCCCATGTGTGCTTGCATTTCCTCACTGACCAAACCGGCTGTCGCAACATTGTACTCATCCATTCTTAAGCACAAGAGTTTTCACCAAACTGTTGCGTGATTTATAAACTAGCTATTCCCATTACTTAATCAAGAACCGACACAATTAGCAATATTTTTTTATTTATTTATTTATAACAACAACTTATTAACATACCTATCTATTTTTTTAACAATCTTCCGCTCCATTTCATTTATAACTTCTCCACTCATTTTAATTTAAATGTTGCATAGAATTTTTTGCCATGATATAAAAATACCGTGCTAAGCATTTAGTACTGTAATTTTATTAATATAAAAATAAATTCTTTTGGAGGATAGTATGAAAAAAGTTTTATCACTTTTAGCTATGGCATTAATGATTGTTGGCTTAACAGGCTGCCTGGACGATCCCGATAGCTCCAAACAAAAAGTTGAAAATACAACCATTAGATTGTAAGATCTGAATTTATGAACCCGGCTTATTTTCTAATAAGCTGGGTTCATACTAGCAACTCAATCTACTTTACATACCTGCGCTTTACCCCCCGTCATTTCCTCTCCTTTTTTACTGAAAATTTCTGTCTTTTTTCCAGTCTCTTTTATTACTCATACAACTCTTTTTTCTAATTTATATTTGCAGCACTTGCTTTAGCTTTTTTAGCACTCACCACAAACAAACTGCTATTTCTTAACCTCAGTTAGGGATAATAGATACTATAGCCCTACATAAGACAGACAACTAACGCTTCGACTTTTATTCGAATTCAAGCCGCATAAAATACACACGACTATGTAACTGTTCGCGCAATGCCTTGCAAAAATGCAACGAAGAAAACGTACAAAAAGAACTGTCGGCTGCATAACCGTTTCATGCACACACCCCCCAGGTTAACTCTAAAAAGAGCCGCCAGCATGCGTTGTAGACCGTTCGTGCCGGGCTAAGAAAACGAAGCATGAAGGAATTAAAACACTTTCATAAGCTTGGTTAAATTTCAAACTACCCCTTGCTCTTTCGTTGATCCCACGGCGAACGGCAGCTTGAGACACTTAAATTCTCTTTTTAGGTTTATGATCGAAAATGTTAACTTTATAAAGACAAGGGCCGTGGCTAGCGAAGATCTAGGCAACAGGACATATTTTTGCCCCCATCCAAAATCAGCATTCATCCAGCAACTAAACTCCATCGGTCATTGGCAATGATTCAATATTTCGAATAACTTAGAGACAAGCACTCAGGTCCCGTTTGCAAATTACCGAAATTTAAGCGGGGTTATTTAGGCTATGTATACGGTAATAGTTGAAACTACCGGAAGCACTTATAAAACCCAAGTGAATTGCAGGGTTCGCTACGCGAACCAAATGCCGGCACAAGGCAACACATGAAGGCGCGTTAAGCTCAGGGTAAAAGCAATGAAATACCGTATACATGTATTCCCTTTTGATTGAAAAACCGTCTAAGAATAAAAGGTATGGGATGCGTCTATCGAGGAACGCCGTGATCCCGTCCATGGGGGCTTGACGGCAGCGCTCCCTGCTGCCGTCATCCTCGCTAGCCACACCCCATACCTTCATAAAGTTAGCTAACTTTTAAGTATAAAGGGAGTAATAGTTAAAAAATTTCTTTTTCCTGATTAACTATAAGCTTCAGCCAATTTGAAGCCCGAAGAAGGCTTTATGTCGCTAGCGCGACGCGCTTATTAAGTCGGTTCGCGGACCGACAGCCGAGTGCGGATTGGGACGCCAAAGGCACATGAAGTGTGACCCCTCTATTACGACGTTGTATTGGAAATTAATTATTTTGCCTATTTCCTAAACGCCTTTTTTAGTAGGCAAGAGAGCAACCTCAACTTCCAACGCGAACATAGCCTTTCGGAAGATCTCTCCTTAGCCCTCCAAAAACGAGCGACAACCCTGTCGCTCCCTTAGTGGGCTATTTTGGCAAAATAGCCAGTGCTAGGCGAGCCTAACGGCCCGTAAGGCATACGCATCAAGCTAAAAAAGACCAACCCACATCACGCTCTTTCCCAAGCTCCAGCGCTCATCGTTATACGTAAGTCAAAAATTACTGTTTTGCAATCTTAGCTAATGAGGCTTCGATACCATTTT
>NZ_JBNGHF010000050.1:0-30819 GCF_050611805.1 Methylotuvimicrobium sp. | reverse complement strand
TTTCCCAAGCTGGAGCTTGGGAAAGAGCGTGATGTGGGTGGCCGTTTTTAGCTTGGGACGCATGGCTTACGAACCCCGTCCTGCTAGGGATATGCTGATCTTTGGGCTTTAGCTGAAGAAACTTGCTAATCAGGAAAAACTTTCGACTTGAATAAAATGGAAGACGTCCATTTGTTCTAAGTATATTGGATGGGCTCAGCTATTGCGCATACGATCCTACGCCCTTTTGATTGAAAAACCGTCTGAAAATAAAAGGTATGGGATGTATTTATCGAGGAACGCCATAAACCCATCCGTGGGGACTTGACGGCAGCGCTCCCTGCCGCCAACACCTGCTAATCGAGCAACAGAACCTTCCGTAAAATAGGAAAGTTATTTACGACCAAATCATTAGCTTAAGGTTTTTCCTATCAATTGACCTAATTTCACCGGGCTGTCAGCCGTGAAATCCGCTTGCCAGTCGGCTTTGTCTTTGCCGAACAAGACGATGATTGTCGAGCCCATGTTGAAACGGCCCATTTCCTCGCCGATATTCAACTGCGGAGCATCGGTTTCGTAATGCCAGGTTCTGACTTTTTCGATCGTTGGCGGAGTGACGACACCGTGCCAAACCGTTTCGACGCTCGATACGAAGATCGCGCCGACCAATACCAAAGCCATCGGACCTGCTTCTGTATCGAAGATTGCCGCGACGCGTTCGTTGCGCGCGAACAGCCCGGGTACGCTGTTGGTCGTTGCGGCGTTGACGCTGAATAAGCGGCCGGGGATGTGGATCATTTCTTTCAAGGTGCCGGTCAGCGGCATGTGCAGTCGATGATAATCTCGAGGCGATAGATAAATGGTCGTGAACGAGCCGTCCTTGAAGGGATCGGCGCGTTCGGCATTGCCGCCAAGTAGCTGCGTTGCGGTAAAGCTTTTGCCTTTGGCCTGGAAGATGTCGTCGTCCTTGATTTGACCTGCCTGGCTGACGAAGCCGTCGGCCGGCGAAACGATCGCGCCGGGTTCGTTGGCGATAGGTCTGAATTCGGGCTTCAATTGGCGTGTAAAAAACTCGTTGAAGCTAGCATAGGCATCGATATTCGGTTCGAGCGCCTCGCTCATGTCGACGCCATAGTGTCGAATGATTTGCTTGATGAACAGATTTTTCCAAAGTTTGTTTTCGCAATGAGTCAGTTTGCTCATCAGCTGTGAAAGCGTATGATGAGGCAAAACATATTGGGGCAGGGTGGTTAAGGTTTCTTTAATCGTCATGGTTCGTGAAATTTTCAGGAGTTTTGCCGCTCAGGAAATAAGCGAACGCGATCACTTGCGCGACCGCGATATAGAGTTCTCGGGGGATTTCCTCGCCTAGCGGTACCTGAGCCAGAATTCGGGCCAACTCGGGTTCGGCCTGCAGCGGAATGCCGTGTTGTTCGGCAATGGCCATTATCTGTTCGGCGGTAAGACCTTCGCCTTTCGCGGTGACTTTCGGCGCATGTTTGCCGTCGTATTTGAGCGCGACGGCAATATCGGCATTGTAATAGGTCTTCGCCATCGAAAAATTTAGGGCAGATGCACCGGTTCCGGCGCTTGCCAGTCGGGGTTTTTATGTTCGGCTATCACATTCGTGTAAATGCCGCCCCGCACATTGAAATTTGCCCGGATACGTATGAAGTTGGGATGGATTGACGCGGCGATGTGATCGAGAATTTCGTTCGTGACCGCTTCATGAAATGCGCCCCGGTCGCGGAAGGACCACATATAGAGTTTGAGCGATTTGAGTTCGACGCAGAGTTGATTCGGAACATATTCTATCGTTAGTGTCGCGAAATCGGGTTGGCCGGTTTTAGGGCACAGACAGGTGAATTCCGGGATGTCGATGCGAATCGTAAAATCCCTGCCGGGTCTTGGGTTGTCGAAGGTTTCGAGCTGTGTGCTGGGTTGTGTCGTCATGTATCGATGATAAAAAGCAAAAATAAAAAGTCGAAGTTAATTCGGATATCGTTAATAATACGCGGTTATTTCTATTCAAACCAAGCAGCATTGTACCAGTAATGAAACTGGAAAAAATCAAACTTTCAGGATTTAAATCGTTTGTCGATCCGACCGTGATCCCGATTGCCGGTAATTTAACCGCGATCGTCGGGCCCAATGGTTGCGGCAAGTCCAATATCATCGATGCGGTTCGCTGGGTGATGGGGGAGAGTTCGGCCAAGCATTTGCGCGGCGGCAGCATGGTCGATGTAATATTCAACGGTTCGGCATCGCGTAAACCGGTCGGCACCGCATCGGTCGAATTAATATTCGATAACAGCGAAGGCAAGGCCGGCGGCGAGTTCGCGAAATACAATACGATTTCGATCAAACGCCAGGTCAGTCGTGACGGGCAATCATTGTATGCTTTAAATAATGCACGTTGCCGACGTAAGGATATTACCGACTTGTTTTTAGGTACCGGGCTCGGTTCGAGAAGTTATGCGATCATCGAACAGGGTACGATTTCGCGCATGGTCGAAGCCAAACCGGAAGAACTTCGGGTGCATATCGAGGAAGCGGCGGGCGTTTCCAAGTATAAGGAACGGCGCCAGGAAACCGAGTCGCGCATGCAGCATACGCGGGAAAACCTGGAGCGTTTGACCGACTTGCGAGATGAAGTCGAAAAACAATTGAAACATCTGCAAAAACAAGCCGAAAAAGCCGAAAAATATACCGGCCTAAAGCAGCAAGAGCGTCAATTCAAATTGGAATTGCTGGCGATGCGCTGGGATGGTTATCATCAATCCTTGCGAAAATTGGATGATCATTTGCGTGAAGTTGCCGAAGAACATAATCGTTTGTTCGTTGCGGCGCGCGAGACCGACGCCGCGATCGAAGCCGCGCGCGCCGAACATAAGAATCGGCAAGCGGAGATGAATCGCACGCAAGGCGACTATTATCAGGCGTCCTCCGAAGTCGGTCGTTTGGAACAGACGATCAAGTTGAATCAAAAAAGCCATGAGGAGATCGTGGTCGAGATTGAAAGGCTCAGGCGGCAGCTCGAGCAGTCGGCTAAAGAGCTTGAAAACGATCAATTGCAGTTGGAGGAAATTAAACAAGCCTTGTTCGAAGCCGAAGAAGCACTGGCGCTGAGCCAGGAGCGCGCCGAAGATGCGGACGCGGCGCGCCAACAAGCGCAGGATGAAAAAAGTACTTGGCAACGGCAATGGGAGTCTTATCTTGCGACAAGTTCGGGCGCTAAGGAACAAGCCGAAATCGAACGGGTTAAAATCCAGCAGATGGATAGTCAAAGTCGCCAACTGCAAGGGCGCTTGGATAAACTGTATACCGAGCAGGGCGAATTGACCGCAAGCCATTTACAAGCGGCTATCGAAAACTTGTCCGCAATGGTCGAATCACTTCAAGAGCAGCGCGATGAGATGCATGGGCAACTGGAGGATTTATTGGCACGCATCCAGGAACAACGCCAACAGCTCAAGCAAAATAATCATGAGTTGCACGGCTTGCGCTCCGAGCTGCATGGCGTCAACGGCAAGATTTCATCGCTGGAGTTATTGCAGCAACATGCGATGGGCAAGGATAACAAGCATTTGGCTGGGTGGTTGGATCGAGCCCAATTGACGGATAATAAACGTCTAGCGGAGTTGCTCGAAGTCGAAAACGGCTGGGACCATGCGCTCGAAACCGTACTGGGTGCTTATCTCGAGGCGGTTTGCGTTGAGGATGCCGAGTCACTGTTTCCTGTATTGCAAAACCTGACCGAGGATTCGGTGACGCTGTTTCAAACTCGAGAATTCAACGGCGAACCGCAACAAGGCGCATTGCCGACCTTGATCGACAAAGTCAAGTCGCCTTGGAATTTAGATGGCTTGTTGACCGGTATTTATTGCGCGAACGATTTGGCCGCGGCCAAAGAGATGGCGTCTTCGCTCAAGCCTTATGAATCGATTATTCTACCCGACGGCACTTGGATCGGTTACGGTTGGCTGCGTATCATTCGGACTAAAGACAGCAAAACCGGCGTGTTACAGCGCGAAAAGGAATTGCGGTCATTAAAACTTCGCCAATCGGAATTGCAACAGCTAATTGAGCAACTCGAGGAGCGGGTCGAAGATGCCGAGCAAGCCTTGAAAGATACCGAAGCTCATCGGGAAACTTGGCAGCGAGAAGAAAAAACACTTAGTTCGGAATTATCGGCTAAAAGCGCCGAATTGAGCGCGGAATCGGCCCGGCACGAACAGCAACAACGGCGCTTGGCGCAGGTTCGTCACGAAATCGATGAAATCGTCGCCGAAACCGCCGAACAGGCCGAGATGCAAGCCGAAGCCGAGCTGAAATTGCAACAAGCCGAGCAACATTTGTATCGACTAGATGAACAAAAAGAAGTATTGGAAGAGGCTAGCCGGGTTTTGCAAACTAAGCTGCAAACCGCCGAAGCTCAAGCTTCGGAAATTAAGCAACAGGTTTTCAGATATCAGTCCAAGATTGAATCATTGCGTTCTTCAGAGTCTTTGACGACAAAACAAATCGAACGCTTAAGCCTGCAAAATCGACAAGCCGGCGAGCGTATCGCAGAATTGGAACAAAAGCTCGTCGACACGGCCGCACCGATTGACGATGAAAAGCTCTTATTGCAACAATACCGTACCGATAAAGAAAGGCTTGAGAAGGATCTGAAGGCCGCGAGAAAATTACTCGAGGAAACCGAACAAACCATCGCCGGTTTAACCGAGAGGCATACGCAAATTCAGCGCGACTTGGAAAAACGGAAAGCAAGTTTGGACAAGCTTCGTTTCGAGCAGCAAGAGTGTCAGGTTCGGCGGCAAACGATCACCGAACAGTTAAATGAAATCGATGCCGAACCCGAACAGGTATTACAGCAAATACCGGAAGACGCTAATGAAGAGGGCTGGAAATCGAAAGTCGATGCATTGGCCGTTCAAATTGAAAAACTGGGTGCAATCAATCTGAGTGCGATCGATGAATATCAAGTGCAATCGGAACGCCTGAAGTTTCTCGACGATCAGCATGCCGATTTGACTGAAGCCTTGGATACCCTTACGCAAGCAATCAATAAAATCGACAAAGAAAGCCGGCAGCGTTTTAGGGAAACATTCGATAAAATAAACAGCGGCTTACAAGAAAAATTCCCGAAGTTATTCGGCGGTGGGCAAGCTTACCTAGAATTGACTGAAGTCGATGTATTGGAGGCCGGTGTCAATATCATCGCTCGTCCGCCGGGTAAACGGAACAGTTCGATTCATTTGTTATCGGGCGGCGAAAAAGCATTAACGGCGGTTGCGTTGGTATTTTCAATTTTTGAGCTCAATCCGGCGCCGTTTTGTTTATTGGACGAGGTCGATGCGCCATTGGATGATGCTAACGTGGGCCGTTTTTCGAAAATGGTCGAAGAAATGTCCGCGGCCGTGCAGTTTTTATTTATATCGCATAACAAGGTGACGATGGAGATTGCAAAACAATTGGCAGGTGTTACGATGAGAGAGCCCGGAGTGTCGCGGATGGTCGCGGTGGATATCGAAGAAGCAATGAGTCTGGCGGAAAGCTAATGGATAAAGAAATTTTAAGAATGTTTATTATTGTCATGGGGTTGATTGTGATCGCGGTCATGTTGCTGTGGTCTTATTTCAAAGGCAAAAAATCTCGGCGGGATGGTTTTTATTTCGATGATAAGGAGTCGGTACGGAATATCGATCCGTCGCTGACCTTGCATCCCGAACACGACGAATTCGACATCGTGCCGCTCGACTCTGCCCAAGACAAGGATGATTCGGTCGATTTCAAGGATTATTCGACTGAAACACGGTATGGCTACGAGTCGGGTAAACAGCCTGATACCGATGCATCGGCTCAGCCGTATCAAGCCAAAAAATCGAAAGATCAACTGCCTGTGCTAATTCAATTTAGTTTGATAGCCGCCGAGGATGAAGGATTTAACGGCACCGATCTGGCTTTGGCTTTCGATAGTGTCGGATTGGTCTACGGTAATATTAAGATTTACGAGCGCTTAGATAGCAGAGGCTTGGTCGATTTCGGCGTGGCCAGCATGGTTGAGCCGGGCATATTCCCTGATCGGGATTTAGAAAAATTCACGACGCCAGGCTTGGTGTTTTTCATGCAACCGCGTGAAGTCGACGATCCTGCGGCGGTATTTGATGATTTTATCGAAACGATCGATATATTGGCCGAGGAGCTGGATGGCGTGCCGTGGGACGATCAGCGCCAACCGCTGACCGACGAAACGGTAGAAGTGTTGAAAAATCGCTTGTCGTTGGGCAATTGATCAAAAGGGCTCGAAACGAACGAACGTTTCGAGCCCTTTTGCTAGCTTTATTGCAGTCTCGGTTTCCCGAAAATACTCCCTTTTGATTGAAAAACCGTCTAAGAATAAAAGGTATGGGATGTGTCTAGCAGGGACCGCCGTGAACCCATCCATGGGGGCTTGACGGCAGCAATCCCTGCTGCCGACATCCTCGCTAGCCACACCCCATACCTTCATAAAGTTAACTAATTTTTGAGTATAAAGGGAGTAATTTATTGATTTATTTTCTTATAGCCGGTGACAGGCCATTTGCTAGATGACGATTTTGAAGTCTCTTTCTGATCTTCAATCTCAAGTTCTGCTGCAGCAGCCGATCCTTTGGATTGAGTTGATTTTTGAATGTGCTCAATGGCTTCTTCGGCCGGTGGTGTCGCTATGTCGGCATGATCCATCTTGCCGTGTTCGATGGAATATTCCAGTACTTTAACGGCGGCTTGCAAATGCGCTTTTTCTTCGCCTTCCGCTGTTTCTAATGCTTTTATCGCATGTTCTAACGCAGCTTCGGCATGCTCGACCAAAATCGAAGCGTGGCCCATTTTGCCGTGCTCGACCGCGGCATGTGCATGCTCTAATGCCACCGCAGAATGATCTTCCGCCATAACCAATTGGCTAGCGCCCATCAATAAACCTATGGTCATTGTTTTTAATAGTTTCATATGAATATCCTCTTTTTATGATGTTGTTATAGTAAATTTTAAGGAACATAGCTAAATATAGCTTTAGCGACCGATTGCATGTGTAACATAATTAAACGTTCACTTGATTATCCTCGTGACGTCGTGCAAAGCATAAGCTGGGCAAAGTTGCCTGAAATTACCTTATGCCACACATCTCGACCGGATAGGCATTTCGCATCGGTTGCCGAAGTTTTAGGTTATGTCCGTCCCTTAGTCGATAAATATGCCGTGATGGTTTATTTATCGGTTACATTGTGAAAACGAAATTTTCCAATGTATTTAATTTCAATGACTGTGCCGTAGATCATTGATTTTGCAGTGACTCCATGTCTCTTCTTAAGGATGACGACTCTGCCACTTGGGGCACATTAGGTCTGAGCCGTTATACGCCACATTTCCTTAATTCAGATCGATACGAACTTTATTTGATGACTTAAGTCCGTCACTACTTAACCTACACCTTTTTAGTGAGCTTTAGCAAGGTCTTTAACCGACTTTGTTTCCAAGAAAATAAAGTCGGGTCAGTCAATGCGCTAATTGAATCGGATGAATGCAAGCTTCATCGTTATGGACCGGATTATTGACATGTTGGCTAATCGGCGTCAATTCCATTTGTAGATAAGAAAAGGTTTGATCGAAAGCGAGCACGTCGATTTCGAATGCTTGTTTATTCAACCAATCACCATAATTTTCAGGGTTGATAATGACCGGCATGCGTTCATGAATGTCTGAAACCGGTGCTAAGGCCGGGCAGGTAATGATCGTGCAAGAATAAATGGTTTCGTCGCCGTTTGTCCAATGCTCCCACAATCCTGCGAACGCGAACAGTCGACTATCTGGAAAATGCACATGATACGGTTGTTTACCGATTTCGGTTTGTTGCCATTCGTAAAAGCCGGTAGCGGGAATCAGGCAACGCCGTTTAGAATATGCCGCTCTGAACGAAGGCTTGTCGGCCAAGGTCTCGGCTCTGGCATTGATTAAGCGGTTGGCGATTTTTGCATCTTTGCTCCAGGATGGGATCAAGCCCCAATGCAAATAGACGCTTTTGTTGCTGCCGTCTTCCAACTGCACGATGTTGAGTATTTTTTGTCCCGGCGGAATATTATAATCGGTCCGGTATTTCGGCAAACGCTTCAATCGGAAATGTTCGATGATTGTGTCGCTCGTCGCGATTAAATTAAACCGTCCGCACATAGATGCACCCTAAACTTATCGCACTCGAAAATCAATTTGCACGTTCGATTTTAACAAAGGTTTCAGCCCCTTACCTGGACAGAAGGCAGGTTGAGTTATGGATCAAACGTGACGATTTGCTACATCCTATCGTATCCGGTAACAAATGGCGTAAACTTAAATACATACTCAGCCATGCCTTGTCGCTGGGTGCGATTAAGATTGTCAGTATGGGCGGCGCCTATTCGAATCATTTACATGCCTTGGCCTATGTCGGCCACAGGCTCGGTATTCAGACTGAAGCTTTTATTCGCGGCGAGCCGCAGTCGAATCCAACCTTAAACGATTTGCGTCGATGGGGAATGCATTTGCATTTTGTATCGCGTGAAGACTATCGTAATCTCCGGCAATACAAAGACTGGAATAGTTTGCCCGGAATCGATACCGACGCTTATTGGCTGCCGGAGGGCGGATCGGTCGATTTGGCTTTGCAAGGCGTGGCCGAACTGGTTTCGGAAATCGATCTGCAATACGATGCCATTTGTTGTCCTTGCGGAACAGGAACAACCTTGGCGGGAATTATCGAAGCGGTTCGGCCCGGTGTACAAGTCATCGGTTTCTCGGCGCTAAAAGGCGGCTCTTTTTTGAAGCGTGATATAGAGTCGCTGTTGACTCAGCCCCGGGAGAATTGGGATATCGTCACCGATTATCATTTCGGCGGTTTTGCGCGAACCAAGCCTGAATTAATCGAATTTATCGAGCAATTTTTAAACGTGAACTCGGTGCTACTGGAACCGATTTATACCGGAAAAATGTTTTACGGGATCTACGACCTAATCGAGAAAGGCTTCTTTCCTGCCGGTCGGCGCATTGTCGCGATGCATACCGGCGGCCTCCAAGGCAACAGAGGTTTTTGCTTAACATGATAAAAAAATTAGAAATAAGCTCAGAGCATCAGTATAACAACCACCGATTATTCCAGCGAATACTTGAGCCTGAATTGATGGAAGATTCCAAACAGGTACAAGCCTATGCGCAAGCAGATTTTTCGGAGCCTAATGAGTATTTTTTGCAAAATTTGAAAGCCTTGATTGGCATGATTGGTTTCGAAGGTTATGCATTGGATTTGGGTTGCGGTCCGGGCGATATCAGTTGCCGTTTTGCAAAAGCTTATCCATCGGCTCGGGTCGATGCCTTAGATGGGGCGAGAGCGATGCTTGACTATGCAGAATCAATTGTGCCGAGTGAGTTGAGCGCGCGCGTCTGTTTTATTCATGGGAAACTACCTACGATTTCATTGCCTCGACGCCGTTATGATTTGATTTTTAGCAATAGCCTGTTACATCATTTGCCGGAACCGCAAGCCTTGTGGAATTTTGTCAAGCGCTACGCCGGTAATGGAACTAGGATTGCCATTATGGATTTATTCCGTCCTCAAAGCGTTCAGCAAGCCAAAGAAATTGTTGAAATGTATGCCGCTACGGAGCCCGAAATTTTGCAACGCGATTTTTATCATTCGTTATTGGCGGCATTTACACCTGAAGAAATCGAGGAACAATTGCGCGAAGCCGGCCTAAATTTCGAAGTCGAACGTATTAGTGACCGGCATGTTTTTATTTCGGGGACTTTTATCATCAAATAATCAAGAACCTAAGCGTACTCAGTATCGTCAGGCAAATTAACAAAAATCGTAGCTAGTTAGTCCCCCGGCACTTATCGTTCCCATGCTATGCGTGGGAATGCTTGAGTACCGCTCCAGCGGTACGAGACGCTAGAGCGTCTCGGTCTTCATTCCTACGCTGGAGAGTCTGTGAAAGTATTGGTGAATACATCATAAAAAATTTATTCACCATGAAGAACATGAAGGCAATGAAGGCAATGAAGGTAAAAGCATATAAAATCAATAATATAACTCTTCATGCTCTTCATGTTTATTTCGTAATCTTAAATACTTTTACAGCCTCTGGAGCGTGGGAGCGATAGGGGACGTGAATAATTAACAATAATCTATTACGGAAATTAGTAATATGGAAAAAGAAAACGAAATCGGTGAAACGATAAACCTCGACAGTTACGATCTCTATCTCAATCGCGAGCTTAGTCTGCTCGAATTCAATCAAAGAGTCTTGGCACAAGCTAAAGATTCCCGTGTGCCGTTACTGGAACGGCTGAATTATTTATGCATTTCTTGCTCGAATCTCGATGAGTTTTTCGAAGTTCGGGTTGCGAGTCTTTTGCAAATGGCCGAAATGGATCCTAAAGCCATCGGCGTCGACGGTTTGTCGCCGCATGAGCAACTCGAAAGGATTTCGGCTAAGGCGCATGACCTAGTCGAGGATCAGTATCGGGTCTTGAATGACATCTTGTTGCCGGCCTTGGCAGAGGAAAATATTCATTTTATCCGGCGTACGGAATGGACCGCTAAACAGCTCAAATGGTTGGAGAATTATTTTAACGAAGAATTGCTGCCGATTTTAACGCCGGTCGGCTTGGATTCGGCGCATCCGTTTCCGCGAATTCTTAACAAGAGTTTGAATTTCATCATTTCGTTGACCGGTAAGGATGCTTTCGGCCGCAATAGCGGTCGGGCGGTTTTGCAAGCACCACGAGCCCTGCCGAGGATCATTCAATTGCCGCCCGATGCGACCGGAAGCGGGCCTCACGATTTTGTGTTTTTGTCGTCGATCATTCATGCCTTTGTCGATCAATTGTTCAATGGCATGAATGTCAAAGGTTGTTATCAGTTTCGGGTGACCCGCAATAGCGATTTCTTTGTCGATGACGATGCGATTGATGATTTGTTGCTCGCGGTCGAAGGCGAATTGGCGATGCGTAATTACGGCGATGAAGTCAGGCTAGAGATTGCCGCCAATTGTCCTGAAGAAACCGTCAATTTCCTCATGGCCCGTTTCGAATTGACGCCTGATCGCCTGTATTTGGTCGATGGCCCGGTCAATCTAAACCGCTTGCAGGCAATCATCAATCATGTGGAGCGGCCTGAACTGAAATTTACGCCTTTTAAACCGGCCATTCCGTCGCAATTGGCTCGAAATAAAGATATTTTCGCTGCGATCGACAAGCAAGACATTCTTTTGCATCACCCGTTCGAATCGTTTTTACCGGTCGTCGAATTTCTGAAGCAGGCTGCCTCCGATTCCGATGTATTGGCGATCAAGCAGACGTTGTATCGCACCGGTGCGGATTCGCCGATTGTTGGCGCATTAGTGAAAGCCGCTCGGGCCGGTAAGGAGGTTACTGTAGTGATCGAACTGCGCGCCCGGTTCGATGAAAAAGCCAATATTAATTTGGCTGCAAAGCTACAGGAAGCGGCCGTGCATGTCGTTTATGGGGTCGTGGGATATAAAACGCATGCCAAAATGTGTCTGGTATTGCGTAAGGAGGGCAAGAAACTGCGTAATTATGTGCATCTCGGTAGCGGTAACTATCACCCGAAAACAGCATTGCTTTATACCGATTATGGCTTGTTTTCCTGCGACAAGGAGCTTGGCGAAGACGTTCGCCGCGTATTCGCGCAATTGACCAGTCTCGGTAAAGTAACCAAACTGAATAAGTTATTGCAATCGCCTTTTACGCTGCATAGCGGTTTGATCGAAAAAATTGAACGCGAAATTAATCATGCTCAAGCGGGAAAGCCGTCCGGAATTATTATTAAAGTCAACGCGATAGTTGAACAACAGTTGACTAAAGCCTTGTATCGGGCCTCGCAGGCCGGCGTAAAAATCCATTTGATTGTCAGGGGTATTTGTTGTCTAAAACCCGGCATTCCAGGGGTTTCCGAAAACATTGAAGTTCGGTCTATTATCGGCCGATTCCTTGAGCATACCCGTGTTTACGCATTTGAAAACGACGGCAATCAGGAAGTTTATGTTGCCAGCGCCGATATGATGGGACGCAATATGTTCAAAAGAGTCGAAACTGGCTTTCCGATAGAAAATAAACGATTACATCAAAGGGTTCGAAGCGATCTGGAGTTGTATTTAAAGGATAATTGCCAAGCATGGCTGTTGCAGTCGGACGGACAATATGTGCAATTATCGCCGGGAGAAGGGGAAGACACGATTCAAGCTCAATCGGAACTCTTGGCGTCATTGCAAAATTAAGGCTGAGAGCTATTTCCGGCATGTTTTTCAAGTCATAGAGCATGCCGGGCTGTTTTAGAGATTACATGCCAAAGTCAGTAGTTGGCGTTATGGCTTGATTGGTAACCTCCGTTGTTTGATCGCCCAGGCGACGTCGACCGCCTGCCTATTTTCTTTGATATCGTGGACGCGGAATAGCTTGACGCCGGCCATGACGCCCAATGCCGTGGTGACGGCTGTGGCGGTGATTAACTCGGTGGGCTCGGCGACATCTAAAATAGAACCCATGAAGCGCTTACGGCTAGTGCCCAGCAAAACCGGATAGCCGCTTTCGACGAAGCGATCCAAATGCGCCAATAAATCCAGATTGTCTTGTTTGCGTTTACCGAAACCGATGCCAGGGTCGATCGCAATATTGCTTCGATCAACGCCTTGTTCGATTGCTTGACTGATACGCTTCATCAAATGATTCAGCACTTCGCCTACTACATCTAGGTAATGAGGCTGATCCTGCATCGTTTTGGGGGAGCCTTGTTTGTGCATCAGAATAATCGGAATCTGACGTTTTGCGGCTAAATCAAAAGTCATGGCGTCGTCTTCGCCGGCCGATATATCGTTGATCATATCGGCGCCGGCCGACAGTGCTGCTTCGGCGACCGAGCTTTGAGTCGTATCGATGCTGATCAGGCTATCCGAAGCAAGATGTTTTCGGATAGCTTCGATGACCGGCACGACGCGGTCGATTTGTTGCGCGGCGTTCACCGGGTCGGAGCCGGGGCGGGTCGATTCGCCGCCGATATCGATGATGTCGGCGCCTTCGGCGAGCATTTTTCGGCATTGTTCCAATGCTTTATCAAGGCTGTAATGCCGCCCGCCGTCGGAAAAGCTGTCGGGCGTGACATTTAAAATGCCCATGATCAGCGGTTTTTCTATCGTGTTAAACATAAATAAAATTTCGGCTGTATTCGAAGTGGCCTTTGAGGATCGGGTATAATAGCGGACTATTTAAATTTTGATCGAATAAATGGATAAACCGCGTTTAGCTTGGGCTGTCACCGGCTCCGGGCATTATATCGAAGAATGCCTGGAATTTTTGATGACATTGGATGATGTCGATCTCTACCTGAGCCAAGCCGGCGAGGAGGTTTTAAAGATGTACGGCATCAAACTCGAAGAGGTTCGCGCCAGAATGCCGGTTTTTCGCGATAAGGCTGCTTCGTCGCCGCCGGTCGGTCGTTTTTATACCGGCTATTATCATAGCTTCGTGATGGCGCCGACGACCTCGAACACCGTAGCCAAATGCATATTGGGCATTGCCGACTCGCTGGTGACCAATCTTTATTCTCAGGCCGGAAAATGCCGCGTCCCCAGCATCGTCTATCCGTGCGATATCGCGCCTGAAATGGAAACCACCGCGCCGGGCGGTAAGAAGGTCATGGTATATCCTCGCCCGGTCGATTTGGACGCGACCGATAAACTGCGCGACTTTCCGTATACGCAAGTCGTCGAAAGCGTTGATGAATTGATCGAGGCGGTCAATCGGCGCCTGAAATCATTGGGTGTGGCATGAGCGAGCACATCTTGTTTTTGACCGGAAAATTGGCCGAAAAACAATTACACCAAATTCTGGAAAAAATGCAGCCGGAGTTTACCTATACGGTACATCAGCTAGGTATTAAAGTCGCTGCGTTGATGACCACTGACATGATTTGCCGTCGGCTAAAGGAAACCTACCAAGCCGACCGGATGATCCTACCTGGGCGGTGCCGGGGCGATCTGGACAAGGTGATACAACAATTCGGTTTACCGGTCGAGCGTGGCCCCGATGAGTTAAAAGATTTACCGCTATTTTTCGGCAAGGAAGCGCATAAGCCCGATCTTAGCGAATATCGCGTGAAAATTTTTGCCGAAATCGTCGACGCGCCGAATGTTTCAGTCGAAGATGTCGTCGAGCGGGCGCATTATTACCGGCGTCACGGCGCTGATGTGATCGATATCGGTTGTTTGCCGGGAACGCCGTTCCCGCATATGGAAGCCATTATCCGAACATTAAAGCAGGAAGGCTTCACGGTCAGCATCGATTCGCTCGAAGCCGACGACTTGCTCAGAGGCGGCAAGGCCGGCGCCGATTTCATGTTGAGCCTGCACGAAGGAACGCTCTGGGTCGCCGATGAAGTCGAAACGACGCCGATTTTAATCCCGGAAATTCATGAAGACTTGGCATCGCTCGATCGTGCGATCGAAGCCATGCAGGCTAAAAATCGCCCATTCCTGGTCGACCCTATCTTGGACCCGTTGCATTACGGTTTCACGCAATCGGTGGTGCGTTATCATCAGGTACGGCAAAAATATCCCGATATCGAGATCATGATGGGCGTCGGTAATATCACCGAATTGACGCATGCCGATACGGTCGGCATGAACGCGCTGTTATTGGGTATTTGCTCGGAGCTCGAGATCAATGCGATTCTCGCGACCGAAGTCAGCAAACATGCCTGCCGAGCGGTTAAGGAAGCCGATTTGGCGCGGCGTATCATGCATGCCGCGAAACAAAACAACATGCTACCCAAGCATATCGATTCGGGTTTGATGGCGCTGCACGAAACCGCGCCGTTTCCCTATACGCTCGATGAAATCAAAGAATTGGCCGGCGAGATCACCGACCCGAGCTACCGTATTCAAACCAGCACCGAAGGGCTGCATATTTTTAACCGAGACGGTTTTCATTCGGCGACCGACCCGTTCGATTTATATCCGAAACTCGGCGTCGAAAACGACGGCGGTCACGCCTTTTATTTAGGCGTCGAACTGGCGCGCGCCGAAATTGCCTGGCAACTCGGCAAACGCTTCAATCAAGACGAGGCCTTGAGTTGGGGCTGCGCGACTGATCTAACCGAGTCGACAGTCGATTTGCACAGCTTTAAACCGGCCGGCACGACGCTAAAGAAAAATTAAACCGATGATTTTAGAAACGATAGTCACCACGCAAAATTTAGAAGGCAGGACGCATATTGCGCCAATGGGCATTCATCGGCACGATGAAGAATTGATCATTTTGCCGTTTCGGCCGTCGACCACGCTCGACAATCTCATGACGAGTAGTCATGCCGTGATCAATTATTGCGATGATGTCAGGGTTTTTGCCGGCTGTTTGACAGGGCGGCGCGATTGGCCTTTGATCGAGGCCGAGAAGATTAACGGTAAGGTCTTGGCATGCGCCTTGGCGCATAGCGAAGTCGAAGTAGTCCGAGTCGAGGAAGATGCGTTGAGGCCGAAGCTGTTTTGCAAAATGATTCATACGGTCAACCATGCGCCATTCATGGGTTTCAACCGGGCCCAGTATTCGGTCTTGGAAGCGGCGATTTTGGTCAGTCGGCTGGGTATGTTGCCGCAAGAAAAAATCGATGCGGAACTGGACTATCTTAAAATCGGCCTAGAAAAAACCGCAAGCCCGAAGGAGCTCGAGGCGTGGTCTTGGTTAATGGCGGTCATCGAACAGCACAAACGAGAGAAGCTCGCATGACCGGGATGCTCGCCAGTGTCAGCAAGCTCGATGAAGCGCTGAAGATCTTGAATTTCGAAGTCGATATCATCGACTTGAAGCAGCCTTCCCAAGGCGCGTTAGGGGCGCTGGATACCATGACGGTTGCACGTATCGTCAAGGCAATCAATGGACAATGCCCAATCAGCGCGACGGTTGGCGATTTGCCGATGATTCCGGAAGTCATCGTGAGCGCGGTAACGGATATGGCGGCGACCGGTGTCGATTATATCAAGATCGGTTTTTTTCCCGGCGGCGATTGGCAGGGCACGTTGGATGCATTGACGCCATTGACTCAAGCCGGGTTGGCATTAATCGGGGTCATGTTTGCCGATAGCGAACCCGAATTACATTCCGTGGCCGCATTCAAGCAAGCGGGTTTCAAGGGTGTAATGCTGGATACGATGGACAAAAGTTCGGGTTCCTTGCCTCATGTTTTGCCTGATGATGCGATTGCGGGATTTGTAGCTAAATGCAATGAACTCAAACTGATATGCGGACTTGCCGGGTCGCTAAGGGTCGAGGATGTGCCTGGTTTGTTACGCCATAAACCCGATTATTTGGGTTTTCGAGGCGCTTTGTGTAGGCGGCATGATAGAACCTCGCATTTGGATGATGATGCGATACTTGCGGTTAAAAAAGCGTTTTTACAGGGTTAGACGGAAGTGGGTCGGTCGAGCGTAAATTATGAAAAGTAAAATGCCGATCACCACAAAAATTTTGATTGCGATGTGTTTGGGGCTATTGGCAGGAAGCGCTATCAATGCTTTCGGCCATGACAATGGGGCGATTCGGGAATATCTGGTCGACGGCTTGTTTCATGTGGTCGGCGCGTCGTTTATCAATGCTTTGAAAATGCTGGTCGTGCCGTTGGTCAGCTTTTCTCTGATTTGCGGCGTATGCGGCATCGGCGATATCGCAGCGCTGGGTCGTATCGGCATTAAAGCCTTTGCTTTGTATTTGTTGACGACCGGTCTTGCGATTGCCTTGGCCTTGTTGCTTGCCGTTTCGGTCGGTCCCGGGCGCGATTTCGAACGTAGCGGCGACGTTGCCGAATTTAGCGCGCCCGAAGCACCCGGTTTGACCGAAGTGCTGATCGGGATCGTGCCGAGCAATCCGGTTAATGCGTTCGCCGAAGGTAATATGCTGCAAATCATTTTTTTTGTGATTCTTTTTGCGATCGCGATGATGATGGCGGGCGAAGTCGGTTTGCAATTACTGAGAACCGCCGAGCAATTGAACGAAGTCATGATGAAACTCGTGATGCTGGTCATGGAGTTTGCGCCGATCGGGGTTTTTTGTTTAATCGCCAAGAGCTTTTCCGAACAGGGTATCGGTTTGATCGTGCCGATGCTGGGTTATTTTTCGGTGGTTATCGCCAGTTTGTTTCTCCATACTTCGGTAACGTTGTGTTTGTTGTTATGGCTCATGACGCGAATGAATCCGTGGGAATTCATGAAAAAAATGCGTCCGGTACATATCTTCGCCTTTAGCACGGCCAGTTCTAATGCGACGATTCCGGTCAATTTACGCGTCGTCGAACACGATTTGGGCGTGCCGAACTCGACCGCGGCATTTACGATCCCGCTCGGTGCGACGATCAATATGGACGGTACCGCGATTATGCAGGGCGTCGCGACTGTGTTTATCGCAAATGTCTACGGCATCGAACTCGGTTTGATGCAATATTTAACGGTGATCGGCATGTCGATATTGGCATCGATCGGCACGGCAGGCGTGCCCGGCGTCGGATTGATCATGCTGGCGATGGTATTCAATCAAGTCGGGCTGCCGGTCGAGGGCATTGCCTTGATTTTAGGCGTGGATCGGCTTTTGGACATGCTTCGAACGGTCGTCAACGTGACTGGCGATGCGGCCGTGACCTGTATCGTCGCTAAGGGAGAGCATCTCCACTAGGCAACATCCTAGCCGAACATATCCCCCGTCTTTAGGAAATTAGACGCCTTTTCGATAAGACTAGGCGTAATAATCCAGCGGCGCCAAGCCTAGACGCTACGGCAGTTGATTACCCGCGGTTGTTAATTTTAAAAGATGGGATTTGTCTGTTTGCTTGTTATAATGCTCGGTATTTTTACAATTGCTTAACAGGTTCGAGAGATTGGGATGATTCAAGGCAGTATCGTAGCGCTGGTTACACCGATGATGGAAAATGGTTCGATTGACAAGGACAGCTTAAAAAAATTGATAGAATTTCATATCGATCAAGGTACGGACTCGATTGTTGCAGTCGGTACGACAGGCGAGTCGGCAACGCTCGACGAAGACGAGCATTGCGATTTTATTCAATCGGTGGTCGATTATGCCGGCGGCAGAATTCCAATCATTGCCGGGACCGGCGCCAATTCGACGACAGAGGCGATCGAATTAACGAGTAGAGCAAAAGAAGTCGGTGCCGATGCCTGTCTTTTGGTGACGCCTTACTATAACAAACCGACACAAGAAGGTTTGTATTTACATTTTAAGGTCGTTGCGGAGGCGGTCGATATTCCGCAAATTCTTTATAATGTCCCGGGACGCACTGCTTGCGATATGCTGCCGGAAACGGTGGCTCGCTTGTCTGTTATCGACAATATTGTCGGTATTAAGGAGGCTTCCGGTAAATTGGAAAGGGTTAAGCGCTTACGCGACTTGTGCGGCGACAAATTTGCCTTGTATACCGGCGATGATGCGACAAGCTGTGAATTTTGTTTACTAGGCGGTAATGGCACGATCACTGTAACCGGCAATGTTGCGCCGAGATTGGTCCATGAAATGATAACCGCCGCGATTGACGGCGATCGCGAGACCGCCCTGGCCATCGATGCAAAATTAACCGGTTTGCACAAACAGTTGTTCATTCAATCGAATCCGATACCGGTTAAATGGGCATTGATGGAAATGGGTATGATTCAAAAAGGTATCCGTTTGCCGTTAACTTGGCTGACCGAAGAGTGTTATGAGCCGGTGCGCGCTGCCATGCGTCAGGCGGAGTTGATTTGAAATTCATGAAGCGCATCTTTGCCGCTTTTCTATGCCTGATCGTTCTACCCTTCGTGGCGGGTAGCGGGTGTAGCACGATCAAAAGCTGGTTTCCCGATAAAGAAAAAGATTACCAATTTAGAACCGAAATACCGGAATTGGTGTTGCCTAAGGAATTGGCTATTCAAAAAGTAGAAAGACCGGTAAGAAATCCGAAAGTCGATCTAAGGCATGTCGATACTAATCAAGTGGTTGATGATGTCGATAAGATCACCCAGGTCGAGCGGGTCGCCACTGCCGATGCAGTCGTGCTCAGGATTAATGAACCCGTCGGAAAAGCCTGGCGTATCGTCGGTAAGGCTATGGCAAGACAGTCGATTGAAATCGTTGCGCGTGACAGATCGCTGGCATCTTATATCGTGCAGTACGATCCTGAAGAACAGAGAGTGACCGACGATTCCTTTTGGGATGAGATTCTGTTCGTTTTCGGTCTATACGGGTCCAACGAAAAAGAATACCGCATCAGACTAATCGAGTACGAACAATTTACCGATATCATGGTGAAGGATGAGACTAATAAAGCCGTATCGAGCGGTGATGGCCTAACCTTGTTGCTGACGATACAGCAAGCGATTGAAGACGATCTAGCCGATCAATAGACAGTTTCGATTGTCGGTTAGCTTTTAATCCTTCGCTATGAAAATTACAAAGTTGATTTTCTCGCTCCCAAGCTCCAGCTTGGGAGTGACTACCTTCAAGCTCCGCTTGCCGTGTGACACCAAGCAGAGCTTGAGGGTATGCGTTCCCAAGTTAAAACTTGGGAACGAGATATACCCCGACGCCTCCATACCTTAATGCCGAAATTTGAAGTGCGAAAGGTATATCCTCTTGATTTTCTGTACCGTTACCTTGTTTTGAACTTTATCTCTTAACGGATTCCCCATGTTAAAAATTCCAGGAACATCCGCGCTATCCGCATTTCGCATCGAAAAATTACTTGCCCGTCTCCAAGAGATAGAGCCAGCCATCCATGGTATTTCGGCTTGTTATCTTCATTTTGTTGAACTCGAACGTGCGATTAGCGCTAGTGAGCAAACGCTATTAAACCGTTTGTTAGCTTATGGAAGCGGTACGGCTGGATCGTTTCCTAACGGATTGCGCTTAACGGTGATTCCCCGGCCCGGCACGATTTCTCCTTGGTCTAGCAAAGCGACCGAAATCGCACAGCGTTGCGGCTTGGAGACTGTTTGTCGCATTGAAAGGGGAATTGAATATACGATATTCTCCGAAGGTGTGCTAGACGATCAAATTCAAAATCGCATTTCGGCTCTAGTGCATGACCGCATGACGCAAACGGTCGTTAAAAGCGAGTCTATGACTGAAGAAATTTTATTTGCTCATCATGAGCCTAAACCGTTACAGACGGTTCAGGTAATTGAGTCCGGTAGCGAAGCCTTGGTTAAAGCCAATACCGAGCTCGGATTGGCGTTAAGCCCCGATGAAATCGATTATTTGACCGAAAGTTTTCAAGCATTGGAACGCAATCCGACCGATGTCGAATTGATGATGTTCGCTCAAGCGAATTCGGAGCATTGCCGGCACAAGATATTTAATGCCGCCTGGACGATCGACGGTACCGAACAGGCAGAAACTTTGTTCAAGATGATTCGGCATACCGCCGAACAAAGCCCTGAAGGTATTTTGTCGGCATACAGCGATAACGCCTCTGTCGTAGAGGGTGCTAATACGTCTGTTTTAATCCGCAACGCGTTGACTGGCGAATATTCCTATGTCGATGAAGATGCGCACATACTGATGAAGGTCGAGACCCATAATCACCCGACTGCAATATCTCCGCATCCGGGCGCGGCGACCGGTTCGGGCGGTGAGATTCGCGATGAGGGTGCAACTGGTCGAGGTTCTGCTACCAAGGCCGGTTTGACCGGTTTTAGCGTTTCTCATCTAAGGGTTCCAGGTTACGAGCAGCCTTGGGAAGACGATAACGGTAAGCCGGGGCGCCTAGCTTCGGCGTTGGATATCATGCTGGAGGGGCCGATTGGCGGTGCGGCATTCAATAATGAATTCGGGCGACCGAATCTGGCCGGTTATTTCCGCAGTTTCGAGCAAACTGCACCGGGCGGTGATGAAAATACGTTCCACGGTTATCACAAGCCGATCATGATTGCTGGCGGCATGGGCAATATTCGCCCGATGCTGGTCGAGAAACAGCCGATACCGGCGGGGTCGTTGATCATCATCCTGGGAGGGCCTGCGATGCTGATCGGCTTGGGCGGCGGCGCCGCTTCATCGCAGACTTCGGGAGAGGCTGCCGAGGAACTGGATTTTGCCTCGGTGCAGCGCGAAAATCCTGAAATGCAGCGCCGTTGCCAGGAAGTCATCAATCATTGCAATGCCCTCGGCGAGGATACGCCGATCGTCTCGATACACGACATCGGTGCCGGCGGCCTATCGAATGCCGTGCCGGAGATCGTTCACGACTGCGCTCGGGGCGGGCGTTTCGAATTGCGCGACGTCAATATTGCCGATCGCGGCATGTCGCCAATGCAGATATGGTGTAACGAGGCGCAGGAGCGTTATGTTGTCGCGATCAAGCCGGAGTCGCTGGAATTGTTCAAAGCGTTCTGCGAACGGGAGCATTGCTTGTATGCCGTGATCGGCAACGCAACCGATGAAGAGCATTTGCAACTGAACGATCGTTTGTTCGGCGACAGACCGGTCGATTTACCGATGTCGGTGTTGTTCGGCAAGCCGCCGAAAATGCATCGAACGGTCGAGCATGTCAAACCTGATTTGTCGCCGTTGGACTTAGCCGGCATCGAGCTTGACGAAGCGATCAAGCGCGTATTGTCCTTCCCGGCAGTCGCCGATAAGAGCTTTTTGATCCATATCGGCGATCGTTCGATTACAGGTTTAGTTGCGCGCGACCAAATGGTCGGGCCTTGGCAAGTGCCGGTCGCCGATGTCGCAGTGACCGCTTCGGGCTTTTTCGCGTCGACCGGCGAAGCGATGGCAATAGGCGAAAGAACGCCGTTGGCGGTCATCGACGCACCGGCATCGGGCCGAATTGCGGTCGGCGAAGCGTTGACCAATCTTGCCGCCGCGCGTATCGGATCGTTAGGCAATATTAAATTATCCGCGAATTGGATGGCGGCAGCCGGCAGTTCCGGCCAGGATGCGGCGTTGTTCGATACCGTCAAGGCGGTCGGAAAGGAGCTTTGTCCGGCATTGGGTATCGCGATTCCGGTCGGCAAGGATTCGTTGTCGATGAAAACTGTTTGGCAACAAGACGGCCGCGAAAAAACCATGACCTCGCCGGTATCGTTGATCGTAACCGCGTTTGCGCCGGTGGTCGATATAGCGAAAACCTTGACGCCGCAATTGCGCGACGAACCTTCGGTCTTGATCTTGATTGATTTAGGGCAGGGTAAAAACCGTTTAGGCGCTTCGGTATTTGCGCAAGTTTATAAACAAATGGGCGATAGTTGTCCTGATCTGGACGATCCTGCGTTATTCAAAGCCTTCTTCAACGCGATTCAGGACTTGAATAGCCGCGGCAAGTTGCTGGCTTATCATGACCGTTCCGATGGCGGTCTATTGGCCGCCATCGCCGAAATGATGTTCGCCGGAAGGCTCGGCGCGAACTTGGATTTGTCCGGGTTAGGGAAGGATGCCTTGTCGGCTTTATTCAATGAAGAGCTCGGAGCGGTTATACAAGTTAGGGAAAATGATGGCCCTGAAGTCATGGACTTGTTGGCCCAAGCCGGTTTGGATGCGTGTGTGCATCGAATCGGTTCGGTTACGAAACAAGCCGATTTAAAGGTCAGCTATGCCGGTCGTGAACTCTATTCAGCCTCTCGAGCTGAATTGCAAAGCTGCTGGTCCGAACTGAGTTATCGAATGCAAGCGCTAAGGGATAATCCTGATTGCGCAAGCGAACAATTCGAACGGATCGGCGACGATAATGATCCCGGCCTTAATGCCGTGTTAACTTTCGATAGCAACGAAGATGTTTGCGTGCCGTTTATTGGCAAGTCGAAGCCGAGAGTGGCGATTCTGCGCGAGCAGGGTGTCAACGGTCATGTCGAAATGGCCGCCGCGTTCGATAGGGCTGGGTTCGCTGCAGTCGATGTGCACATGACGGACATCATTGCCGGTCGGGTTAGCCTGAAAGATTTTAGTGGTCTTGCGGCATGCGGCGGGTTTTCTTACGGCGACGTGCTCGGCGCCGGCGGCGGTTGGGCCAAGTCGATTCTGTTCAACCCGCGCGCCCGCGATGAATTCGCGGCATTTTTCGAACGCGAAGACACCTTCGGCCTTGGCGTTTGCAACGGTTGTCAGATGATGTCGGGGCTCAAGGAGATTATTCCGGGCGCCGAGCACTGGCCTCGTTTTTTGAGAAACCATTCCGAGCAATTCGAGGCGCGCGTCGTACTGGTCGAGGTTCAAGAATCGCCGTCCATTCTGTTGACCGGCATGGCGGGTTCGAGAATGCCGGTCGTGATCGCGCACGGCGAGGGGCGGGCGGAGTTTTCAGGCAGCCCGCTTGAAGCGATGAAAGCCGGAGCGGTCTCTTTGTGTTACGTCGATAATTTCGGTGAAAAAACCACGCAATTTCCGGCCAATCCGAACGGTTCACCATTGGGCATTACCGGTCTGACCAATCGGGACGGCCGCTTTACGATCATGATGCCGCATCCGGAAAGATGTTTTAGAACCGTACAAAATTCGTGGCATCCCGATGATTGGAGCGAATACGGTCCTTGGATGCGGATGTTTAGAAATGCCCGGGTATGGACGGCTTGAAATAGTTTTAAATACCCCTATATTGATTAATAGATACTGATCGATGTTTGTTCAGTATTTGATCGATAACAATTATTTCGGAGGTGTTTATGGCTATCACACGTTACGAACCATGGGGCATATTGAGTCAATTACAAAGAGAATTGGAGCGCGCGAGCGAAGGCGGTACCGGCGAAGGGTCGATCTCGACCGCCGAATGGGCGCCTGCCGTCGACATCAAGGAAGAAACCGATAAATTCGTGTTGCATGCCGATATCCCGGGCGTCAAGCCTGAGGATATCGAAGTCAGCATGGAAAACGGCATTCTGACGATCAAAGGTGAAAAGAAAACCGAAGCGAAAACCGAAAAAGAAGGTTATAAGCGAGTCGAGCGGACTTACGGTTCTTTCTACCGCCGTTTCAGCTTGCCCGATACCGCCAATGCCGATGCGATTTCTGCAAAATCGAAAAACGGCGTCTTGGAAATTACGATTCCGAAACAAGAAGCAGTACAGCCGAAAAAAATCAATGTGACCTCGGAAGAATGAGTCAAGAAAACGGAGCCCTCGGGCTCCGTTTTTTTTTGCCAGGAACGAGCACGAAATCAATAAGGCTTCGTCTTTCCCACTCATTGTGCTTCATGGTAAAACTGCCGAATTCAGGTAATAGGTCGCGGAACATCGCCTATCGAGGGCTCCGAAAGTCGCGACGAAGACCTTGTTCCGACAGAGACCTACGGATGTTTTGTGGGAGCGATCCCCAGATCGCGATCTCGAAGTCGAGTGAGCAAGGTAACAACAAACGGTATCGAAGTTGCGTTGGCTAAGTATACTCATCGTACATGAAATTTCGGCATTCTAATCCCTCACCCACATTGGGAAAGAGAGGGCTGGGGTTAGGGTTTTAAAAAACCGAAATTTGAAGTGCAAAAGTATAGCAGACGCACCTGATAAAATCGGAGAGTATTTTTTAAGGCTATGTTCGCGTTAGCAGTTGAAACGGTCCTCTTTCCTACTCTAAATAAACCCATTAGGAAATAGCCAATGATTGCTTTCCGATACACTGAGCGTAGCAGAGGGTACGATTACTCGCTTGACAGGACGCCGTGAATACGTCCATGTAGGCTTGACGGCAGCTCCCTGCTGCCGACACCTGTCAATCGAGCAACCGTACCCTCCTTTCAACCATTGGCGTGATATTGAAAAAGGAAAGTTACTAAAAGTTGTATCCTTGGATTTCATGTTGGCTTTCAGTTCATAAAGTATCAACTATTAACGCGAACATAGCTTTTTTTAAACAGTTCCTTAGCCATGAATCTTGACGCATTGATTCCCCTCTTCGTGGTTGATGCGACTGCCTTTAAATCAGTACGGCAGAGCAATTGCCTGCTGAATTTATTTTTTAATGTAGAAACGATACTTTATGAATATTCGAAAAACAGGAGTATTAATGCTCGCGCTGTTATCGCTGAAAACATTTAATCCTGCTTATGCGCATGCACGTGAAGACTTTGTTTATGTCGATACGCTTATTCCTTCTATCCGTTTAGACATTCGTTATGCGAGCGCTGATAACTTTATCGGTAGGCCTATCGAAGGTTATTATCGGCCATGCGCATTATTAACTCAGGCAGCCGCCGAGGCGTTGATGGCGGCGCAAAATGAGTTGGCAAAATTTTATTTAGGATTGAAAATTTTTGATGCTTATCGGCCTCAGCGCGCCGTTCGGCATTTTGTGCGGTGGTCGCAAGATACGGATGATGTGGCTATGAAAGACGTTTATTATCCTCATCTGGACAAGCCAAGCTTGATTGAAGAAGGTTACATTGCCGCACGTTCATCGCATAGTCGAGGCAGTACGGTTGATTTAACGCTGGTTGACTTAGACAATGGCGAAGAACTGGATATGGGCGGCTTTTTTGATTATTTCGGCCCGGAGTCCTGGTCTTATGCTAAGACACCTACGGCCACGCAACGAGCGCACCGGATGCTATTGCAAACGGTTATGGAAAAACAGGGATTCGTTCATTACCCTCAGGAATGGTGGCATTTTACCTTGGCGAACGAGCCTTATCCCGACACGTATTTCGATTTTCCGGTGCAATGAGGTAGTGAGGGATCCTTTGCTGGGGTGGTTTGTGTTGAACCGAAAAGCTTGATCCTGATCTTTACGCTAACCCAGCTAACGCGACTATTCGTTATCAAAATCCAACGGACTTTTGGCTTGCTTCAAGGTCCTGCTTTGAACGGTGTGGGTATAAATCATCGTGGTTCTCACGTCGCTATGTCCAAGCAACTCCTGAATCGTGCGAATGTCGTAATTCGCCTCCAATAAATGACTGGCGAAAGAATGCCGTAACGTATGCGCTGTCGCCCGCTTGGTGAGTTTGGCGTCATTCACCGCGCGTTTGATCGCCTTTTGTACGATGGACTCATGAAGATGATAGCGTTTGTGTTCTTGGGTTTCGGTGACGAGCGTTAATGACGGTTGCGGAAAAAACCACTGCCAGATGAATTCCTTGGCGGCGTTTTTATATTGATGACTCAATTGGTTCGGCAAGAACACCCCTGCAAAATTGGCTTTTAGATCGGCTTCATGTAAATCCGCGACTTTTCGTAACTGTTTGTTCAATGCCGGTACCAATGTTTGCGGTAACGGTACCGTGCGGTCCTTTTGGCCTTTGCCGTCATGAACGGTCAAAATACCGGCATCGAAATTAAAATATTGGACACGCAGATTCAAGCACTCGAAAAGCCGCAGCCCGCAACCGTATAACAGTTTGGCGACGAGATCGACCGGATCGTCGAGATGATCGAAAATCAACTCGACTTCTTCGCGAGATAGAACCACCGGAATATAAGGCTTGCGTTTGGCTCGCGCGACACCTTTGATTTCGCCGAAATCCTTTTTCAAAACGTGTTGAAACAAAAACAGCAACGCATTGAATGCCTGATTTTGAGTCGACGCAGACACTTTCTTCTCGACAGCAAGATCACTCAAAAACGCCACGACATCCTGTTGCGTCAAGGCTCGATAATCTTTACTTTGGGTAAACGCTTGCAAACGGCGCGCCCAACCGCGATAGGATTTCAAAGTCTTCGGCGAATAATGGCGCAATTGGATTTCACGAGTCAGCTCGTCAAAAACAAAAACCCAACTGCATCCGGTTTGTTTTTCAGCAACATTATTATTGGGTTGGATTTTATTGGAGGCGGCCGAATGCCGCGAGTGTTCATAAGGCAGCGATCGATGAAGCGGGAGATTCGGATCTGGCGATTTTTTTTGAAGCGAAATATCCGGAATTGGCGGAGCTTGTATCGGCAAGGTTTGGACTGCATTACTTGGCAATTCGGCGTCTTCGGCATCGGCGGTTGCATTTACTTGGTAAAACAACACAATAGCCTGGCGATCCTGCTCTCGTTGCTGAGCCGATTGGCCTTTTGGGTCGAGTTTGTCGAGAAACAACGGCAAGCTGGAGCGATGAAAAGGATCGTGATGATATTTGTGACAAAAATCCCAATAGAAACGAAGCCATTTTCGATAAAAGTGTTTGAGTTTTTCAGGGCACTGTTTCTGATCCAATAGCGCATTGAACTGACGAGACAAATCATCGGGAAGACTGAGCATCGTATTTATCCAAACCTGGTTATCATGTATGGAATGTATGTTATCCCGGTTAGAACTACAAGAAATTCAGTAACATTTGACTCAAAAATGTGTTCTAGTGTATAAAATGTGCGGGTCTAGATAATAACTTGTTCCCGGCGGCTTCGCCGCCGGGAATCGCGGCGCTCACTTCGTTCGGCCTTGTCCCGTCGCCTTGCGCCGGAACAAGGCACTTCACCAGACTGCGCAGCCGTCAAGCTTACAGCTTGCCGCCTACTCCGCTGGTGAGCGCCGCGATTAGGTGCCAAGCGAGCTCTGGCGAAATAATAATCAAAGGGATGTAATAATTAATGTCAGATAGAATTGCTGATAGCACGATCAAAGGGTTTTTATATCAGTTTAATAAAACTATTCTTGAGATAGCTAATGCGGACGATGAAGACGTAATTACAGTCGAAGGTGTAGTGGAGGACGTAGATGTTCTGTCGGCTAGCGGCGAGCTGGAAGCTATTCAATGCAAATACCATGAGTCCAAAGAGAAATTCATACCAAGCCTAATATTTAAGCCTTTACTCCAAATGGCTGAAGCGTACGACAAGAATCCAACGGCAAGTATTAAATACACAATTTTTATTTATGTCCAGAATGAAGGTCATGGTGAGAAAAATATTGAACCTTCAATTCTAGATTCTGCGTTAGCCACCACTGATAAATCCCTCTCAAAAATCGTATCTAGGATCTCAGAGAAATTCGACAAGGGTGAATTCCTAAAGAATACAAGAATAGTTTTTGGCCCTTCTTTAGATGAAATTGAAGGCAGAACGAAGGCGGCTCTAGAGTTGCTCGGAATTCAAGGAAGTGATGTTGATACCCTACTTTATCCGAATTCAATAGCAAAAATTGCAAAATTGTCGAGCACTAAAGAGGAAAAGGAGAGACAAATAACTAAGGCCAAGTTATATAAGCATCTTTCAAACGCTACATATACAGCAATATCTAAATGGACACTAGCACTAAGAAATAGGGGCGAAATACTCAAAAAGATAAAACAACAGCTCTCTAGTTCTTTCTCTCAAAACAGCCGGGACAGATATTTTTATATTGATAAAAATGAGATTGATGATTTTGAAGAGAAAGTTGTTGTGTTTTTCGGTAATTATATAAAGAAATACTATTCGAAGCCGAGCCACCTTAAGGTCCCAACATTTATTATTAATGAAAACTTTGAAGCTATCAGAGATCTTGAGTCCCGATTGTACAAGAAGGGAATAAAGGCAAATACAGGGCTTGTTGGAAACACTTTTGAAGTGGATTATTTTTACAGGGATCCTATGAAAAAAATAATCAGCAATCATGTTGAAGAGCGTGAGTTCGATTTTAGATTGCTAGCAATGGACTCTGAAAAAGAAGCAATAAATCATAGAAAAGGTGATGATTTGTATTTGGTTAGTAGCAAGATGCCAATTAATATTGAGCTAACTGATGTGAATTTCTATCAAGTTGGAACAAGCAGCTTTAACGAACTTGAATATGTAATAGGGATGAGGAATAGCCATGAGTAAAGTTGGACACGTATTGTCAAGCTCGCCAGATAAGGTATCAATTGGAATTGGTGATCTTAAGACGCTTGAAGAAAACAAGACTGATTTACAAGTTGGTAAATTCCTAAAAATTGAAGATGGTAATCATAATTATGCAGTTGCCATTATAAACAACTTAACGGCACATAAATCAGAGAAGGATGATGAGATCCAATGGAGCTTTGTGATAGAGGCTTCACCAATCGGCGCTCTAATAAACAATGACGATACACTTGAATTCAAAAGAGGAACTCAAGTGTTGCCAGTCCCTACGGGTAATTATTCACATCCCCCCTATCGTTCCCACGCTCCAGCGTGGGAATGCAGCCCGAGACGCTCTAGCGTCTCGTACCGCTGGAGCGGTACTCAGGCATTCCCACGCAGAGCGTGGGAACGAGAATGGCCGGGGAACTGAATACTCACCCCTACGGAGATTGCACATACCTTTGGCACGGAAGACCTTTCTATAATATTTTCAGATGATAGTAATTTTGGCTTTGAAATTGGAAGCCTATCAGGCAACTCTACCGTGCCGTTTTGCATAGATGGTGATAGGTTTTTTGGCAAGCATATCGGGGTAGTGGGTTCTACTGGATCTGGCAAGTCCTGTGCTGTCTCTAGCCTCATTCAAAATGCAGTTGGTATCGCCAATGCAAAAAATTCGAATAGGGAAAGCCAAAAAAACTCACACGTGATAATTTTTGATATTCACTCAGAATATTCGTCAGCATTTACTGTCGATGATGATGAAAAGTTCAGCCTCAACAAACTCGATGCTGATAATATAAAGCTCCCATATTGGCTGATGAACGCTGAAGAATTAGAGTTTATTTTCATTGAGAGTAATGAGCAAAATTCACACAATCAGGTGTCCCAATTTAAGCAGGCAGTTATTTTAAATAAAGAGAAACATAATCCCGATTTAGATAAAGTTACATACGATTCTCCGGTGTTTTTCAGTATTGAGGAGGTTTATAACTATATTTACAACAAGAATAATTTAACTGTCTATGAAAAAAACTCACTAAAGTACTTTGCAACCCTTGATGAAGAAATTGAGTTTGACGAAGAACGTCTATGGGAGAAGATTAACTTTGTATCATCTACTGGAAATGCGAAGCATAAGGTGCTTGATGCAAAGGTTTCTAAGGACGGAGGTTTTAATGGTGAGTTTGATCGGTTTATTTCACGATTAGAGACCAAATTAAATGACAAGAGGCTGGTCTTTTTACTCAAGCCCGTTAAAGACGATGGTACAACGTTTAAAACGAATGACTTCAGTGAAGTAATTAAACAGTTTTTAGGATATATCGATAAATCCAATGTTACTGTTGTTGACTTGAGTGGTATACCATTCGAAGTTTTAAGCATCACAGTAAGTCTTATATCTCGGTTAATGTTTGACTTTGCATTCCATTACTCGAAAATAAGACATGCTACAGATCAAACCAACGATATACTTTTTTTGATTGTGTGTGAGGAAGCACATAACTATATTCCAAAGACCGGCGGTGCCGAATTTAAGGCTTCCAAGAAGTCTATCGAAAGAATTGCAAAAGAAGGGCGTAAATATGGTCTTAGCCTAATGGTTGTGAGCCAACGCCCGTCAGAGGTCTCAGAAACGATATTCTCTCAGTGCAATAATTTCATCGCGATGCGACTTACAAACAGAGTTGACCAGAATTACATCAAAGCTTTGTTGCCTGATAGCTCAAGTAGCCTTATAGATTTGTTACCGTCGCTAAACCAAGGTGAGGCCTTTGTTGTTGGTGATTCTGTAATTATTCCAAGTCTAGTCCATCTGCCAAAGCCAAACCCTGAGCCAAAGTCTGCAAGCATCGATACTTACAAAGAATGGGCTGAAAGTTGGAAAGATATTACCTTTGACAAAATAGTAGAGCGGTGGAGAAAAGAGGGTTAGGTTAATGCACCTAACAAGCGGCTGCTGTCGGACTGTTAAAAGCTCCGGCTTCGCCTCCTCTTTTAACAGCCGCAGAGCCGAGCGATTCCCGGCGGCGTGGCCGCCCGGAATAGCGGGGGG
>NZ_JBNGHF010000049.1:0-31604 GCF_050611805.1 Methylotuvimicrobium sp. | reverse complement strand
AGGCGTTCCCACGCAGAGCGTGGGAACGATAATTGCCGGGGGACTGAATAGTTACGCCGTGAATGTTTTAGTTTATGCACGAAAATCGTGAGCATCCCTGAGTCCGGAATCGCAACTTTCAACGGAGATAGCGAGGTTATACCAGCCGAATAACCCTTATACAGAGCCCAACTGACAAAATATGCTGAAATTGCCAACATTCGAAAACACTGTGTTCACTCTATCGTAATGGTATTTTTTTTAATATTGGCATATAGTTGAACTTAAGCTCCTCCGTCATAACCCAGTGCAGCAGAGAGACACCATGGAATCGTTCATTCAAAATCTCGTTGAAACCCACGCAAGGCGCCCAACTCGGCTTTTAGCTATATTACGCGCCGTTCAGGCGCGATACTTCCACATTCCGAACCAAGCCATTCGCTTGCTATCCAAGGAATTAAACATTCCAACAACACGCATTATCGGCGTCATTGAATTTTATAGCTTTCTTCATTTAACACCGCGCGGACGTTACGATATATTGATCAGCGATTCGATTACCGATCACATGCTCGGCAAACACAATTTGATGGACTATTTATCTAACAAACTTTCCGTGTCGCCCGGCAGCATTCGTGAAGACGGATTGGTCAGCTTGGATAATACTTCATGCACCGGCATGTGCGATCAAGGCCCCGCCGGGCTCATTAATGGCCGCGCGATCACTCAACTTGACCGACCCAGAATCGACGCGATCGCACAATTAATCGACGAACAAAAAGCACTTGAGGACTGGCCCAAGGAATTCTTTGAGGTCGGCGATAACATCTATCAATACGATTTGCTATTGAGCAGTCGCCTTACTGCCGGAGAAGGTCTCCAAGCGACCTTCGCACGCGGCCTAAAAGAAACGCTATCGGAAGTCGATCGATCCGGACTCAGAGGACGAGGCGGCGCAGGCTTTAAAACGGCGATGAAATGGCGATTTTGCTCCGAAGAATCGGAACAAGAACGCTATGTGGTCTGCAATGCCGATGAGGGCGAACCCGGAACATTCAAAGACCGAGTATTACTGAATAGCTATGCCGACCATGTTTTCGAAGGCATGACTATTTGCGCGGCACTTATCGGTGCCAAGCAAGGTTTTCTCTATTTACGCGGCGAATACCTTCATCTCTACCAAAAATTGGAAAACGTTCTCGAACAACGCCGTCAGGCCGGCTTGCTGGGCAATAACATTCTTGGCAAAGGCCTAAATTTCGATATTGAGATATGTCTAGGCGCCGGCGCCTATATTTGCGGCGAGGAATCGGCACTCATCGAATCCTTAGAAGGCAAATGCGGTATTCCGCGAAATCGTCCGCCCTACCCTGTTTCTCAAGGCTATTTAAACAAACCGACGGTCGTCAACAATGTTGAAACTTTCGCGGCCACCGCCAACATTGCCTTACACGGAGGCGCTTGGTTCGCGGATAAAGGCACGAAAAAATCCCAAGGCACCAAAATTCTTAGCATTAGCGGCGACTGTCTACGTCCCGGCATTTACGAATATCCGTTTGGCGTTACCGTCCGGAAAATTCTGGAGGATTGCGGTGCCCATGATGTACTTGGCGTTCAAATCGGCGGACCGTCCGGCACCTTTATTTCCAACCGGGAACTCGATCGCATACTAGGATTCGAGGATTTAGCCACGGGAGGCTCGTTCATCGTCTTCAATTCGACACGCAACATTCTCGACATCGTGCGTAATTTCACTGATTTCTTCGCGCATGAAAGCTGCGGGTTCTGCACGCCTTGCCGGGTCGGCACGTCGTTGCTGAAAAAACAACTCGACAAAATCGTCGACGGCCATGGTTCGGCCGGCGATGTGGTTGCCCTTGAAGAACTGACCCGCCTGGTTAAAAACCATAGTCATTGCGGTTTAGGCCAAACGGCGGCCAATCCGATCATTCATACTTTAGAAAGATATCCCGACTTATACCAAAACCAATTGAAAAAAATCAGTTACGAGCCCGGCTTCGATTTGAACGCTTCCCTTGAAACTGCCAGACGCATGGCAAACCGTAATGATGCAGGGGCACATCTAGCCCAGGTGGAGGAATAGCATGAGCAAAACATTTACCTTGGACGGCAAGCCCATTCCATTCGAAGATGGCCAAACCATCATGGATGCCGCTACTGCGGCCGGCGTTTATATTCCACATCTATGCCATCACCCGGAATTCACGCCGCACGGTAGCTGTAAGTTATGCAACGTTAATGTCAATGGCCGCACTTGTTCGGCTTGTACATTCCCGGCAACCGAAGGCCAAAATGTATTAAGCGAAACGACCGAAATCAATCAGGACCGCCAAAAAATAACACAAATGCTATTCGTCGAAGGCAATCATTTTTGCCCGTCCTGCGAAAAATCCGGGAACTGCCAATTACAAGGGGTCGCCTACCATTTGAATATGCTCGACAATCATTTTCCGCATTTTTACGCGGAACGTAAAATGGATGCGAGCCACTCGGACGTCATGATCGACCATAATCGCTGCATTTTTTGCACCTTATGCGTTAGGGCCAGCCAACAAGCCGACGGTAAAGACGTTTTTGCGATTTCAGGCCGCGGTATTAACAAGCACTTGATCGTTAATTCCGAGTCCGGGCAGTTGAAAGACAGCGATATCGATCCCAGCGACCGAGCCGCGCACATTTGTCCGACCGGAGCGATTCTGATCAAACGAACCGGCTATACGATCCCGATCGGACAACGTATTTACGATCATAAACAAATCGATCAAGTCAGCTTGGAAACGGAGCATGAGAGTCATGACTAATAAAATCAGAGTCGCAACCACATCGCTAGCCGGCTGTTTTGGTTGCCACATGTCGTTTCTCGACATCGACGAACGCATGCTGCAACTCGCCGAGGCGGTCGAATTCGACCGTTCGCCGATTACCGACATCGAACATTGCACGAATTGCGACATCGGCTTAATCGAAGGAGGCGTCTGCAATTCGGAAAACGTTCATGTGCTGCGCGAATTTCGTAAAAACTGCAAAACACTGGTCGCGGTCGGCGCCTGCGCCATCAACGGTGGCTTGCCGGCGATGCGCAACTTTATACCACTCGAAGAATGCCTTAGCGAAGCGTACTTAGACGGTATTGGCGTCGAAAACCCGCAGATTCCAAGCGACCCGGAGCTACCTTTATTGCTGGACAAGGTTCGCCCGATTCATGAAATCGTCAAGATCGACTATTTCCTACCGGGCTGCCCGCCGTCGGCCGATGTTTTTTGGAAATTCTTGACCGACCTGCTCGAAGGCCGCGAACCGTCACTGCCTTACGAGTTGGTGCATTATGATTAATTTGGATTCTCGCGCTGAGTTAATTCGAAAGGATTATTTATTTCCCGCAGAGGCGCTGAGAACAGCATTATTAAGATTTCGGCAGTCTAATGGATTTGTGCGATGAATCCTATCATTGAGCGAACCATGAAATAAATTCTGCGCCTCTGCGCTAGAATTTTTGTTATGTATACCTCCGAAAACAATGGAGATAGCCTAAACCATCAGGGCAAACGCATTAATACACTATAGAAAATCAGATAGTTAAAATATTCTTTTTTTCCTGGTTAACTATAAGATTTGGTTTGTTTGAAACCTAAATAAGGCTTTGTGTCGCTATCGCGACGCTTATGTGTAGTCGGTTCGCGGACCGACAACCGCGATACTTTTCTTTGCTTGTCCAAAGAAAAGTATCCAAAAGAAAAGACACCCGGAGGCCGCTGCATCCTGCGCGCTGACGATTTTGCCGAGGGTTTTCGGAAGGGCTATCCTTAGCCCTCCGAAAACGAGCGGCATCCCTGCCGCTCCCCTAACGGGCTATTCTCGGCAAAATCGCCAGTGCTCGGCGCGGCCTAACGGGGCCCAGGGAGGGGCACCATAAGTTAAACCGAATTGACTAAGCGTTCTAAGCAACAGGATAACATATTCTTATGTTGATTATTTTAATGCGTTTACCCTGCCTAAACCATGACTGAGAATGAAATTGGATCGTTTGTTGTCAAATGCGCCATTGAGATTCACTGAAAAGTATTAAACATGGTAAGCAAATGAATAATTCACTCAATTCACTTTTTCGTTAGCATCTTAAAAAACTCTGCGCCTCTGCGCGAGCCAATAAAATTATCGAGAACACTTATGTACGAACATTTAGAAACAGCCGCCAGCCCGGAAAACCTTAAACGTGTCGTGGTCGATCCGGTATCGCGGGTCGAAGGTCATGGCAAAGTCACTTTATTGCTCGATGAAAACAACAAGGTCCAACAAGCCCGCTTACATATCGTCGAGTTTCGAGGCTTCGAACGCTTCATTCAGGGGCGCCCTTATTGGGAACTGCCGGTATTAGTACAACGGCTATGCGGCATCTGCCCGGTCAGCCATCATTTAGCCGCCGCCAAGGCAATCGATCAGCTCGTCGGCATCGACCCGGAAAATCTGCCTCCGGCCGCAACCAAATTAAGACGCTTGCTGCATTTCGGCCAAGTTATGCAGTCCCACGCCTTACATTTTTTCCATTTGTCGAGCCCGGATTTATTGTTCGGCTTCGAAAGCGAGATCGGTAAACGCAACATCATCGCGGTACTGGCCGAGCACCCCGAAATCGGTGTACAGGGAGTCAAGCTTCGCAAATACGGCCAAGAAGTGATCCGCATGATTTCCGGCAAGCGCGTTCACGGCACCGGTGCAATCGCCGGCGGCATGAACAAACCGTTATCCCGTGAAGAGCGCGATTATTTGTTGACCGATATCGATCAAATGATCGAATGGGCGGCGGCAACCGTACAGCTGGTCAAAAGAGTCCATTGTTCGAATCTGCCTTATTACGACGATTTCGCGACGATACGCAGTAATTATCTGGGCCTCACCCGCCCGGACGGTGCGCTGGAGCTTTATCACGGAGGTCTGCGCGCGAAAAGAGACAACGGCAAAACCATCCTCGACCATGTCGATTATTGTCGCTACAACGATTATATTCATGAAGAAGTCCGTTCCTGGACCTACATGAAGTTTCCTTATTTGTTGTCGGAAGGTAAGGAAAACGGCTGGTACCGCGTCGGCCCACTGGCCCGCGTCAATAACTGCGACTATATCGACACCCCGTTGGCCGAGGCGGCTCGCATCGAATTTAAACAACACGGCGGTGAAGCAATGGTTCATAGCACGCTGGCAACCCATTGGGCGCGCATGATAGAAACGCTACACTGCGCCGAAAGCATCAAAGTCTTACTAAACGACCCGGAAATCATGAGTAACGACCTCGTCGCGCAAGGTGAAAAGCGATTCGAAGGTATCGGTGTGATCGAGGCCCCTCGCGGCACACTATTTCATCATTATCAAGTCGATGAAAACGACATTGTCACCCGCGCCAATTTGATCGTTTCAACAACCAGCAATAACATGGGGATGAACGAATCAGTCCGTCAGGTCGCCGCCGAATATTTAAACGGTCGCGAATTGACCGAACCGCTATTAAATAATCTAGAAGTCGCAATCCGCGCCTACGACCCTTGTTTATCGTGCGCAACCCACGCGGTCGGAAAAATGCCTTTGCAATTGGAGCTAATCGACGCTGACGGGCAACTCATCGATAAATTAGTTAAACATAGCGATGGTGTTATTTCTCCCTTATGATCGAAAAAACCGTCTAAGTATAAAAGGTATGGCAAGCGCTGCACCTTTCCTTTAGACAAACCCTAGGCAAAGAGCTACACTCAATATGACAAAGGAATGTCGGCCATAATTGCACGGATGCGATAAACCGTTCCGACATATTGGTTAAGGAGTACAGCTTATGTATAGTAAATGGGTCGTAGTAGCAGATAGCAGCAGAGCACGTTTTTTTTTCTATGAGGGCAGAAAAGAACCGTTACGGGAACTTGAAGACTTAGTCCATGCCGAGGGAAAGCTCAAAACGCAGGATGTCGTTTCCGATCAACAAGGTGGACGCGGTAACGGAGCACATTCATTTGAACCGGTTACCGATGTCAAGCAACAAGAGGCCATCCGCTTTGCCCAACAAATAGGCGATAAATTGGAACAGGGCCGAGTTAATAACGAATTCAACGATCTCGTATTAATAGCCCCTCCAGCCTTCCTCGGTACGCTACGTCAAACCCTTAACGACCAAATCAAGAAACTAGTCGGCAAATCGATCGACAAAAACCTTGTTGCTCAAGACGAGTCCAGCATCCGAAGCTATCTCTGATCGATAACCATTTAACTCCGCCTTAACAAATGTTAAAGCAGCGTTAAGCCCATGACCTGGCCCCGATTTAAATCAACCGGGGCCTTCCGCCCCTTAAGAAATTTTTATTTGAAACGAATGCTTTGAAACTTCGCCCCCGGGGTCCGCGTTTCCATTTCAACGATTTTGGATAGTTCGACTTTTTGCCTTTCCCCACTATCAATAACCAAAAATTCGCGCTTATCCTGTTCAGTCACGATATCGACCGCTTTTCCTTCAACAATTCGATGTTCCGTCAGCATCAATTTGACGCGATAGCCGAACATGCAGGCTATTTCGATGTAGTCGTGAAGCTCGCAGGCGATCGGTTGATTCTTCATATGATCACTCTTTGTATTTATCTTCAAAAGATCAGTTGAGCGCCGGTGAAAGTGTTGCTGTAGACCCTTCATCCTAAAAAAGCATTCACCATGAAGATCATGAAGAATAAGCAGTCAATTCACTAACTTGTTATTCGTTTTTCTAGAACCATCGTTCACCCAAGAGGTTAGCGGGAATATTTAGGTAATCTCTTGTAATACTTCATGAACTTCATCCGCTTCATGGTTAAACTGCCGAATTTAGGTTCGTGCTTCGACTTGGCTCAGCACGAACAGTCTACAACACAATTCAACTTCTCTTTTTAGGTTTATGCAAAAAACAAAAAAGCCCCGGCCGAGATAAATCGGCCGGGGCTTTGCGTCAAGCGATGAGCTCGAACGGCGATTACATCATGCCGCCCATTCCGCCCATACCACCCATTCCGCCCATGCCACCCATATCCGGCATGCCAGCGCCTTTATCGTCGCTTGGTGCGTCGGCGATCATCACTTCAGTGGTGATCATCAGACTCGCAACAGATGCTGCATTTTGTAGCGCGAAACGAGTCACTTTCGCCGGGTCCAAAATACCCATCTCGATCATGTCGCCGTATTCGCCGGTTGCTGCATTGTAACCATAGTTACCTGTACCTTTTGCAACTTCATTCAAGACGACTGAAGACTCTTCCCCCGCGTTTTTGACAATTTGGCGCAGAGGTTCTTCCATTGCACGACGCAGAATATTGACACCGACGTCTTGATCGTGATTCAAACCTTTCAAACCTTCCAGCGATTTCAAAGCGCGGACCAGTGCAGTACCACCACCGGCAACCACACCTTCTTCAACCGCAGCACGAGTAGAATGCAGCGCATCTTCAACGCGCGCTTTTTTCTCTTTCATTTCGACTTCAGTCGCCGCGCCGACTTTGATCACTGCAACACCGCCGGCCAATTTAGCCAAACGCTCTTGCAATTTTTCTTTATCATAGTCGGAAGATGCATCATCGGCTTGCTTGCGGATTTGTGCTACCCGTGCCTTGATGCTTTCATCTGTGCCAGCACCGTCGATAACCGTAGTATTGTCTTTAGTGACTTGCACTTTTTTCGCTGTGCCCAAAAGATCCAATTCAGCTTTTTCCAAAGACAGACCGACTTCTTCCGAAATCACGGTGCCGCCAGTCAAAATCGCGATATCTTCAAGCATCGCTTTACGACGATCTCCGAAGCCAGGCGCTTTAACCGCAGCGACCTTAACGATGCCTCGCAAATTGTTGACAACCAGAGTCGCCAGCGCTTCGCCTTCGACGTCTTCGGCAACGATCAACAACGGACGACCTGATTTGGCAACACCTTCCAGTACCGGCAACAAATCACGGATGTTGGAGATTTTTTTGTCGTACAGCAGGATGAACGGATTTTCTAATTCAGCGCTCATGCTGTCTTGATTATTGATGAAGTATGGAGACAGGTAACCGCGATCGAACTGCATCCCTTCGACAACATCGAGTTGGTTGTCCAGACCTGAACCTTCTTCGACGGTGATGACACCTTCTTTACCGACTTTTTCCATCGCTTCGGCGATGATTTGACCGACCGACTCATCGGAGTTGGCCGAGATCGTGCCGACTTGCGCAATCGCTTTGCTGTCTGTGCAAGGGGTTGCTGCCGCTTCGATGGCTTTAACCGCCGTAGTCACGGCTAAGTCGATGCCCCGCTTCAAGTCCATTGGGTTCATACCGGCTGCAACTGCTTTCAAGCCTTCATTAACGATGGATTGAGCCAGAACGGTCGCAGTTGTGGTACCGTCACCGGCAACATCGGATGTATGAGACGCGACTTCTTTAACCATTTGCGCACCCATATTTTCGAATTTATCCTTCAATTCGATTTCCTTCGCAACCGAGACGCCGTCTTTGGTGATGGTCGGTGCGCCGAAGCTTTTATCTAAAACCGCATTACGGCCTTTAGGACCCAAAGTGACTTTTACCGCATTCGCTAAAATATTGACACCTGCAACCATCAGGGTACGTGCGTCACTACCGAATTTAACTTCTTTTGCTGCCATGTTTATTCCTAGATTCTGTGGTTAATGTTAAATACTTAATCAGTTAAAAAGAGTCCGTTAGCTCAGAACAGCCATGATGTCTTCTTCGCGCATCACAACGACTTCTTCACCGTCGATTTTGACTTCGCTACCTGAATATTTACCAAATAACACTTTATCGCCGACTTTAACTTCTAACGCGCGAACTTGACCGTTGTCGAGCGCTTTACCGGTTCCTACCGCTAAAACTTCACCTTGACTCGGTTTTTCGGCGGCAGAACCAGGCAGTACGATACCGCCGGCGGTTTTGGTTTCTTCTTCAACACGTTTGATAATTACTCTGTCGTGTAAAGGGCGTATTTTCATCAATATCTCCTAATCGATATAAACAATAAAGTGGATTATTAGCACTCGCTAGTAATGAGTGCTAATAATAATCAGCTTTTGCAGTCTGTCAAGTTCTTTGGCATCATTCGCACCTAAATTGATATTTATCCTAAAATATGAAAGACGACCAACTATTACGCTACAGCCGGCAAATCATGCTGCCGCAAATCGATATCGAAGGCCAGCAACAATTGCTTGGCGCACACGTCTTGATCGTCGGTGCGGGCGGCCTTGGTTCACCGGCTTCCATTTATCTCGCGGCAGCCGGTGTCGGACAAATCACTATTTACGATGACGACACAGTCGACCTTTCGAACCTACAGCGACAAATCGCTCACTACACCGACGATATTGGGACGGACAAAGTAATTTCAACCCAAAAGACCTTAAAAAAATTAAACCCGGATACTCAGGTTAATATTTTCAAGCAACGCTTGACCGGAATCGCGCTCGATAAAACCGTAGAAAAAGCCGATATCGTCCTCGATTGTAGCGATAACTTTTCGACGCGATTCGCGATTAACCGCGCCTGTGTCAAACACCAAACACCATTGGTATCCGGAGCCGCGATAAGATTTGAAGGCCAAGTGTCGGTTTTTACACCGGGATTACATGACAGCCCATGTTACAACTGTTTGTACTCGGACACGGGGGAAGAGATGCAGAATTGCGCAACCAACGGCGTTATTGCGCCAATTACCGGCATTATTGGCTGCATTCAAGCGCTTGAGGCAATTAAGTTAATTACCGGCGCCGGCGAAACGCTAACCGGGCGATTATTATTACTAGATGGTTTGACGATGGAATGGAACAGCATGAAATTAAGAAAAAACCCGAACTGCCCTACTTGCGGAAAATAGATGAATAAAATCACCCGAATTGCACTTTTTTCACCGGATGTTGAATTTTTTTCCACATCAACGAGATAATTCGGCGGGATACCCAAGCCTCTCCTTCCCGAATCACCTTGACTGCCTTATTAAAAAATCTTGCCAAATCGGTAAACTGTAAATAACCTTGAGCCCCCGATAGCAAACAATCGATGACTTCGCGATCGGTCAATTCAGGTGCGATCAAAATTATTTTGCTATCGGGACTTGCCGCATTCAATAACGCGATATATTCGGCGGTTTGCTGTTCGCGAAGTTCATATCGAAGCACAACGACAAGCGGCTTGTCTCTTTCAACCGCGATCAAGGCTTTTATTTCGTCATGATCGACTCGTATTTTTAGGCTCGGATCGTCGATAAACCGCAGAATGTCTTCGTCGTTATCAATTATTTGCAGATCAATCATAAAGTTACCGATCGTTTAGGTTATCCGGCTTTCAAAATACCACTCCATTCCCTCCTTGCTTATTTGAGTCAAAATCATCCATGTTTTCAACTTAAAAAAGAGTCTAGTCTGTTTTACGTAATTGTTAACTGTACCAAAGTACTAAATTGCTCAACCTAGATCACTCTTCAGCGTAAGTATTCAGACCCCGTTTGCAAATTACCGCAATTCAGGCGTAATTGTAGGCCTCCTCCTTTGAAAAAGGGGGATTTATTTAAAAAGTCCCCCCTAGCCCCTCGGCAACTGCTCCTGCGTTGCCCTACCTCCTGCATCCGTGCAGTCGTCTTTTTCAAAAAGGGGGACTGAACACTTACTCTTCAACAATCTGCACTCGCTGAGTAATGCCGCAAACCAGTGTGTAGGGGATGGTTCCCGACCAAGACGCTACCTCTTCGATGGGCAACGCTCCTCCCCATAGCGTCACTGGATCACCCGGCTTGGCATCGTCTTGTTCGCTCAAATCGACCGTGATCATATCCATCGATACCCTACCGATCATCGGGACGCGCTTGCCGTTAACAAGAACCGGCGTGCCGGATCGAGCATGACGAGGATAACCGTCCCCGTAGCCAATTGCGACAACCCCCATCGTAATTGGCCTATCGCACACCCAAGCACCGCCGTAACCCACCGCGTCGCCTTGCCGAACGGATTTAACGGCAATCAACCGGGAATGCAAAGCCATGACCGGCTTTAAATCGAAATCACCTCCAGTCGTTTCGGGGAACGGAGAAATCCCATACAACATAATTCCGGGTCTTACCCAGTCGGTCAACGCTTCCCGCCAACCTAAAATCCCGGCTGAATTCGCGATACTACGCGGCCCTGCAAAACCCGACAATGTCCTGTTAAATAAGTCGATTTGTTTCAAAGTCATTGGATCGGATCTCAGGTCGGCATTTGCCAAATGGGTTATAAAACCAACCGGCTGCTTGATTAACGAACTCGATCTCAAACGCTGATGAACTTTTTCGACCTCGTCAGCCGAAAACCCCAAACGGTTCATGCCGGTATCGATTTTCAACCAAGCATTGATTCCGATAGAGCCGAATTCTCGATCAATGATATCCAACTGCCCGAACGAGTGAATTAAGGGATCTAAACCAAAATCGATCAAATCGTTCAATTCCTCAGAACACGTAAAACCTTCCATAACCGCGATGCGTTGCGAAATACCGGCTTGGCGTAAGCGGATACCTTCATCGACGCGGGCCACGGCAAAGCCGTCCGCATCGATTAATCGTTCTGCGACACGCAACAAGCCATGCCCGTATGCGTTGGCTTTAATCACCGCCATAACTTTCGAGTCTGGCGCGTAGCGTCTAACCACATTCAAATTATGGCTTAACGCATCCAGGTTCAATTTGACATAAGCGGCCGGCGTCATTCGTAATCGTCTCCGCCGTAAGGGTTTCCGGCAAAGTTTTCAAACCGAGTGTATTGTCCGAGGAAAGTCAACCTGACCGTGCCTATCGGACCGTTACGTTGCTTACCGATGATAATTTCAGCAACGCCTTTCTCCGGACTATCCGGATTGTAAACCTCATCCCTATAAACAAATACGATTACGTCGGCATCCTGTTCGATACCTCCCGACTCACGTAAATCGGACATCACCGGCCGTTTATTGGGCCGCTGTTCCAAGTTCCGATTAAGCTGGGATAACGCGATAACCGGTACATTGAGTTCCTTGGCCAAGGCTTTCAAGCCTCTAGAAATATCGGAGATCTGCTGAACCCGATTATCGCCGCTTGCCGGAGACTGCATCAATTGCAAATAATCCAAAACAATCAAGCCCAACTGGCCATGCTCGCGCATCAATCGACGCGCTCTCGAACGCACTTCAGTCGGCGTCAACGCCGGCGTATCGTCGATGAACAGTTTGGTTTCAGCCAATAAATTAATCGCCGAAGTCAAACGCGGCCATTCGTCGTCATCAAGTTTACCGGTTCTAATTTTATGCTGATCGATACGTCCCAATGAGGACATCATACGCATCGCCAAGGAGTCTCCAGGCATTTCCATACTGAACACAGCAACCGGTTTATCGCCTTTAATCGCAACATTCTCCGCCATGTTCATCGCGATCGTGGTTTTACCCATTGAAGGTCGGCCTGCAACAATAATTAAATCGGACGGCTGCAGGCCCGAGGTCATTTCGTCGAAATCATTAAATCCGGTGCTGGCACCGGTGATATTGCCTTCCTGCTCGTAAAGCATTTCAATCTTATCGACTGCCTGCGCCAGCAACGACTTGATCGACGTGAAACCACCCTGCCCGCGTTGGCGCTGTTCGGCGATTTGAAATACTTGGCGCTCGGCATTTTCGAGTAATTCGGAGGTATCGCGCCCTTCAGGACTAAAAGCCGAATCGGATATATCGGTTCCGACATGGATCAACTGCCTTAAAACGGACTTATCGCGAACAATAGTCGCATAAGCGACAATGTTCGCAGCACTCGGGGTATCCTTTGCCAAGGTACCTAAATAGGCCAGACCGCCGACCTCATTCAATTGTCCGGCGGAAGCCAGTGCCTCGGATAAAGTAATGACGTCGAAAGGATCTTGTTTTTCGGCCAATTTTTCGATAGCCCGAAAAATCATTCGATGATCCTTGCGATAAAAATCGCCTTCAACAACTTTATCGGCGATCGAATCCCAGGTTTGGTTATCCAGCATCAAACCGCCGAGCACGGATTGCTCGGCTTGTATTGAATGCGGCGATACTTTTAAAGCTTCGGTTGCGTAATCGCGGTCGAATACATATTCTTCAGACATATTTTCGGTCAAGGGAAATACTGCTTAAATTAAAGTTGATCGGAAAATCAGTACGGATTTCTGAACGTTAACTCCTAAACAGGAAAATCGCGGCGATCCCGGTAGTTGGAAACACCTTTACTCCGTTCGTACTAAAAAAGTGCGGATTTATTTACCGAGCGAATCCATCAGCGAAATAGAATAAGGAAAGTCGGAGATTAAACCCGCAGACGATGACCTTTACTTCGCGCGGTCATGTTTACGGCTTTTATGGCAAGGCGCGAAAACAGGCGTCAAGCTAAGCAATGTAACTGTTTTCGCCATTCATATACCGCACAAAGAGCGCGTGAGCTTACCAGCAAATGTGGCCATGCGAAGTATAAGTGGCGCCTTAAGAATTCAGAAACCCAATTATACTATACCTATCGCACATCAAATTTCGGCGCTTCAATGCCTTCTCCCTCCGGGAGAAGGCTAGGATGAGGGGATAAAAAAACCGAAATTTGATGTGCGAACACTATAGTCGGATTAAATTAGAACTGTGTTTTTTAAGACTTTCCCAACTAACAGACCTTTCCTCGGTAAAACCATTAAACACCAATACGAGAAATCCCAACCGCCTCTCGCAATTGTTTCATAAAAGGCACACTAATCTCGCGAGCCTTTTTAGCGCCTTCCTGTAATTCGTTTTCAATATGCTCAGGCGCCTCTAGTAAGGCTTCATAACGCTCTCGGGCCGGGGCAATATGGTCGTTGATATATTCGAACAACAACTTTTTCATTTCGCCCCAAGCAATACCCTCCGCATAAAGTTTTCGAACCTCATCGACTTCCGAAGGCCGGGCAAAAGCCTGATAAATTCCAAACAAGGTACAGCCATCGGGATCTTTCGGTTCGCCCGGTTCCAAAGAATTGGTCTTGATCTTGTTTATCAGTTTTCTGAGTTTTTTCTCGGGTTCGAATAACGGAATCGTATTGTTGTAACTCTTACTCATTTTCCGCCCGTCCAAACCAGCCAGCGTCGCGGCATTTTCGGTCACGACCGCATCCGGGATGACAAAATGTTCGCCATAAATATGATTGAAACGTCCGGCGATATCACGCGCCATTTCGATATGCTGAATCTGATCCTTACCCACAGGAACCTTGTGTGCATTGAATATCAAAATGTCGGCCGCCATCAGAATCGGATAACTGAACAAGCCCATCGTAATGCCTTTGTCGGGATCGTTTTCGCCGCCTTGTTCATTTTCGGCAACCGCTGCCTTGTAAGCATGCGCCCTATTCATGAGCCCCTTTGCCGTTACACACGTCAACATCCAAGCCAACTCGGTGATCTCCGGTACATCAGATTGCCGGTAAAACACCGCATTCGACGTATCCAAGCCGAGCGCCAACCAAGTCGCCGCGATTTCAAGGCTCGATTGTCTAACTTTTTCCGGATCCTGACATTTGATCAAGGCATGGTAATCGGCCAAAAAATAAAATGGACTCACGTTTGCATCCTTACTGGCTGCAATAGCAGGCCTGATCGCGCCTACATAATTTCCCAAATGAGGAGTACCGGTGGTCGTGATACCGGTTAAAACGGTCGCTTTTGTCATTATAAATAAATCCCCAAAACCCTGACGGGGTTCACATCGTTAAAATCTGCAAAATATTACATGATTTACAACCAATAGCCATAGTCTATGCGAAAACTTTTCCGCACTAGTCCCTTTATATAATCATCGCAGATCAAAATTCGGCGCCGGGGTGTCCGTCAAAGGACGCCATGAATACGTCCCTGTAGGCTCTATGCCAGCTCCATGCTGGCAAAGCCTTTGCCACACACCCCGGCGCCTCCTCAGGCACCGCCGAAATTTGAAGTCCGAAAGTTATACTCAAAAAATGGTTAACTTTATGAAGGTATGGAGGTGTAGCTAGCGCGCAACGATGCCAAAATAGAATCCTATAATATGAAGTTACTCAACTTTCAAGGTGATTTTCATGAACAAGCATTTTATTTATAGTAAACTTCGCGCAAACAGTCTGAAAGCAAACGCGGGCACTGCCATTCACGGAAAACAATTTATCCAATTATAAAGAAGAGAGTTGACATGCTGGAATACGACGAAAAACGTAATTACATCCGAATGAGCGTCGATTGCGAACTTACCTACAAGTTAGCCGATGCAAGCGAAAGTCATTCAGGAATTTGCACATCAATTAGCGGTTCTGGTGTTTCCTTCATTGCCGATCAATCCTTCGATCCCGGAAGCGCAATGGAGGTCAATATTACACCCAAAAACACAATTACTCCGCCCATGACCGCCTATATAGAAGTCGTCAGAACGACAAAACAGGATAATGGCCGCTACGAAATTGCCGCCGCAATTAAGAGCATCAAAGGTCATTAACTTACATTATTCCAACTCGGCCGAGATTGCTAACTCATGTATACGATTACTAAGGAAGTCTATTTTTGCTATGGACATAGACTGATGAACCACCCCGGCAAGTGCCGTCATCTTCACGGACACAGCGTTAAGGCTGCTATCACGATTAAACAAGAACATCTTAACGAGCAAGGCATGGTTTGTGACTTTTCGGACATAAAAGCGTGTGTCGAAGACTATATCAACGAACATTTGGATCATAATTTTCTATTGCATAAAAACGACCCGATCATTCCGTACTTAACAGAAACCCAAGAGCGATTTATAGCTCTGGACCAGCATCCGACCGCGGAAGTACTGAGTCAAATGATTTATCAACATATTAAAGAACAAGGTTTCAATGTCGACCAAGTAACCTTATGGGAAACCGCAAGCGCTCATGCCTGTTATAGGGAAGACTGATCTATCATGAGCAGGATTCATCCGCAAAACAAAGCGGCGTGCTTGGAAACCATCTGTGCCTCTAATTACCAAAAGTTGTTAAGCTTAATTCCTAACATCAGAAACCTTGCCCAATCGGCTGTCGGAAAAGCGTCGAAAAAGCCCGACTTGCAGCTTGAGGTGCTCGAACGCTCGGCACACACACTTACTGTAAAACTCAGCCATCGATTTGATCAATTACCCAACGATTTATGGGTGCCGGATGTCACAGTCCGTATCTATCTGGACGCGGAACTCGCCGAAGTTTTGCGTGATCATGCCAGATCAGACGTTTCGCGTGTCTATAAAGACCCCGGTAAGACCTCTGAAATCTTAAATTATAAATGGCAATTAAATTATTTTTTACTGAAATGGCTAGATCACTGCCTGAGCATTAATTATCAATTCACTGATCGAAAAGTCACTGAAGTTATAGCCTGATTGCCCCCACAGCCTCTATCAACCCATACACCCTTAGCGAGTCAAATTGCGGGATAAGAAAATCCTGTTTAATCCAGTCACGAATCTCCATAAAGCACGCTGTTTCGGGCATTACTGTGAAAGTAAGCGAACCGAAGCGGGTGCGGTTGCTCGACTGACAGGCGTCGGCGGCAGGGAGCCGCCGCCGAGCCTACATGGACGTATTTACGGCGTCCTGTCGGGCGAGTGACCGCACCCAGCCATCCCTCGCACTTTCATTTGCCGGGGCGATGGCTAGACCTTCATGAACGTTACGGTCAAAGTTCGTAGATCAAAACACTTGGGCCAGTCGCTCAGGTTCCTGCGTCACTGAACAAGACTGAAATTTGTCTAATGAATAATTTAAATGTATATTTGAAATTCGCTTTTGAATATCTAACCCGCGATGCCCGAACCTACAGCCAAACCGTTAAAAACTCGAACCCGCTTAATTATCGCGGCCAGCCGAATTTTTGCCGAAAAAGGCTTTCAGGAAGCAACGATTGCCGAAATCTGCGAACAAGCCCAAACAAATATCGCTTCGGTCAATTATCATTTTCGTGACAAAGAAAGTCTATATCTCGAAGCTTGGCGCCATGCGTTTCTCAAGGACCTTGAAATTTATCCGTCGGATGGCGGCGTTGCGCCCAGTGCTTCCCCCGAAAAACGCCTAGCGGGTCGCATTCGCTCTTTGATCGCCCGCATCGCCGACGACGATTCGCATTTTTTCGCGATCATCAACAAAGAAATGGCGCAACCGACCTCGTTGTTGCCGGAAATTCTCGAAAAAGAAATCAATCCGCAGCGCCAAGCCATGCTCACACTCATTGCTGAATGCTTGGGACCAAATACGGATGAACGCACGATTCATTTTTGTCATGCCAGCATCATCGGCCAATGCTTTCATCTACTGAAAGTCAAACACATGCAAAGCCACTTTCCGGCACGAAAACACAATCCGGAATTGGAAAACCCGACAGCCTACGCCGATCATGTCGTGCATTTTTCGTTGGCCGGAATTAAGGCACTTCGCGACCGCCTCGAACCAAGCAGTGGAGACGAGACATGAGAGTCATGAATCCTTCGGTTTTACTCATTCTCGCTTTTCTCAGCGCTTGCAGTATTGACATCAAGGAATTCAATCCGCCGATTCCAGTACCAGAAACGTTCTCGATTACCGGCGGCGAATCGCTGCAGGACCGTTGGTGGCTAAACTTTAACGATCCCGCTTTGAATACCTTGATCGATACGGCGCTTCAGCAAAACCTCGATCTCACCGCGGCATTCGAAAGGCTCAAACAAGCCGAAGCCGAAGCGCGCAAGGCCGGATCCGAATTGATCCCCGCGGTTAATGCTACGACTAACGCAAATCGCTTTATCGAGGACAACGCCAATACCGGTTCGCTGACTTTCGACAACTTTTCGTTGGGCTTGATCGCCAGTTATGAACTCGACCTATGGGGCCGAATCCGCGCCGGCACTTACGCAGCCGAACAGGAAATCAAAGCCGCCGAACAAGACATCCATACCGCCGCAATTGCCTTGTCGGCCGAGATAGCGCGCATTTGGTATCTATTGACCGAACAAAAATTACAGCTCGACTTATTGAACGAACAAATCGAAGTCAATAAGCAATATGCGGACTTAGTCGAAGTCCGATTCAGAGGCGGCCAAGCAACCGCTGCCGACGTATTCCAACAGCGGCAATTACTTGAAGGCGTGGTCGGCGACCGCTATACAGTGCTCGCGAATATCGAGGTATTAAAAAATCAATTGGCGGTCTTAACCGGACAAGCCCCCGGAACATTGGACATTGTTGCCGGCGATCGTTTTCCCGAGCTCGCAGGACTACCCGAAACCGGCTTGACCTCGGATTTGATACAACGACGCCCGGATGTCAAGAAGGCCTATTATCGCCTGCAAGCCGCCGATCTTCGTATTGCCGCGGCCGTGGCCGACCGCTTTCCGAAACTCGGCTTATCGGCCAGCCTCGATACCTCGGCTCCGGACTTACAAGCCTTCTTCAATAATTGGATGGCAACGCTAGCCGGCAATCTGGTGCTGCCCTTGATCGACGGCGGACGCCGGGTGGCGGAAGTCCGGCGCACCGAGGCGGCAACAGAAGAAGCGCTGAATCTCTACGGTCAGAGCGTCTTGCAATCGTTGCAGGAAGTCGAAAACGCATTGGCACAAGAAACGCGCCAGCACGAGCGGCTAAACAGCCTCAAAGATCAATTGCGCTATCTGAACGAAGCCAATGACAACATTCGCATCCGGTCCGCCTATGGGATTTTCGATTTTTTGCGGGTGCTGTCGACATTGAACAGCTTGCAAGCCATGCAGCGAACACTCATCCGCGCCGAACGTGAATTGATCGATTACAGAATTCAACTCTACCGGTCGCTTGCGGGCGGCTGGCCGCTTACCGAACCGATTTCGAACAGGAACGATACCCATGACTAATCCCTTCAAGAAATTCGCCACACTGCTGATTTCGCTGGCGATCGTCGCATTTGCCGGGGCATTGTCTTTTTATTGGCTAAGCAATAAGCCCCGCGCGGTCCGCGCCCCCGTTACGGCCGTGGCGCCATTGGTCGAAATCATCACGCCGCAAGCCATCGATTATCAAACCACCGTTTTTGCGCTCGGCAATGTCATCCCGGCGCAAAGCGTCAATCTTAATTCGCGTGTCGACGGCATGGTCGTCTCGGTCAGCGATCAGTTCATCGAAGGCGGCTTGTTGAAAAAAGACGAAGAAATCGTCCGGCTCGACCCGACCGACTACGAATTACGCGTACGCAGAGCGCAAAGCGATCTCACCCAAGCCCGTTTCAACTTAAAAATGGAATTGGGCCAACAAGCCATCGCGCAACGCGAATATCAATTGCTCGGCCAGGAATTGGACGAACTGGCTCAAGAACTGGTCCAACGAAAACCCCATCTGGAAGCCGCCAAGGCATCGTTAAATGCCGCCGAAGCGGCGCTGGAACAAGCCAAGTTGGATCTCGAGCGCACCCGCACGATCGCGCCGTTCAACGCGGTCGTCACGGCCCGCAACGCCAATATCGGCTCCTGGGTATCGACTTTCTCGACCGGCACCCCGCTCGTGCAGTTGGTGGCAACCGATTATTATTGGATCGACGTATCGCTGCCGCTCGACAAATTACGTTGGTTAACGATCCCCGGTTTCAACGGCGACCAAGGCTCGCAGGTCTCGATCAGCTACGAAAGGGCCTGGGGACCCGATGCATTCAGAATCGGCGCCGTTAAACGCCTGAAAGCCGAAGTCGAAGCCGAAGGCCGCATGGCTAAATTACTGGTTGAAGTGGAAGATCCGCTCAGCCTAAAGCCGGCTAACCAAAATTCACCTCGCATGATGCTAGGCACATTGGTTCGGGCGGCAATTACCGGCAAAACCCTCGTCGACGTACTTCCTGTGCCGGAAACCGCATTGCATGACGGCAACCGGCTCTGGCTAATGAGCGAACAAGACACACTGGACATCGTCAAAATAACTCCCGTCTGGACCGAACAAGGCGTCGTTTACTTGCATGCCTCGGAACTACCCGATCAGCCGCGCATCATCGTCAGCGACCTTTCCACACCGGTTCAAGGCATGCGTATTCGCACCACCGAAACCGACCGTTCTTCATCCGCTAGGTAAGCATCATGCAGTCACATCAAGACCCAAGCCACACCGGTCCCATTGCATGGATGGCAGGTCATTCGGTCGCGGCCAATCTCGCAATGGTCGTGTGCATCATCGGAGGACTGCTGTTTTTAAACAATATCCTCCAAGAAGTATTCCCCGACTTTGAAATCGACAGCGTCAGTATCAGTGTCGCTTATCCCGGCGCCAGCCCGGAAGAGGTCGAACGAGGCATTGTCCTCGCCATCGAAGACGCGGTGGGCGGCTTGGACGGCATCAAACAAATCACTTCATCGGCAAAAGAAAACGCCGGCACGATTACCGTCGAAGCACTCCGCGGTACCGACATGCAAAAGTTTACACAAGACATTCAAAAAGAAGTCGACCGCATTACGACTTTTCCAATCGATGCCGAAAAACCGCAAATAACCTTGATCGCCAGCAAGCGCCGAGTAATCTCAGTTGCGTTATATGGAGACGCGGAAGATACCGTTTTACACGAATTGGCCGAACAACTCCGCGATCAACTCCTGCAAGACCCGGGCATCACCCAAATCGATCTCGAAGGGGTCAAACCGCTCGAAATCGCGGTCGAAATTCCGCAGGATATGCTGAGGCGCTACCGTTTGTCGTTAGGCGACATCGCTCAACGAATCGCTTCGGCCAGCATCGACCTTCCCGCTGGCAGCGTCAAAACCGACAGCGGCGAAATTTTGATTCGCATCAAAGAACGCCGCGATTACGGGCGCCAATTTAGTCAACTGCCTATTATTACCACCGCAGACGGTAGCCAGATTAAACTCGGCGACATCGCACGAATAACAGATGGTTTCGATGAAAGCGATTATTACGCGACCTTCAACGACAAGCCGGCCGTGATGCTGCAAGTCTATAGCGTCGGAGAGCAAACGCCGATACAAGTGTCTGAAACGGTCCGTAACCATCTCGATAAAATTGCTCCCGAACTACCCGAAGGCATCTTCACCGACGTCCGACGCGATGCCTCGGAAGACTACGCACAAAGGATAGACCTCTTGTTGCGAAACAGCGCCATGGGTTTGTCGCTGGTATTTATCTTGCTGGCGTTGTTTCTTGAGTTACGCCTGGCATTTTGGGTCATGATGGGTATTCCTATTGCGTTTCTCGGGTCGTTTTTGTTCCTACCCAGTATCGGCGTAACGCTGAACATGATTTCATTATTCGCATTTATCATCGCGATCGGCATCGTTGTCGACGATGCGATCATCATCGGCGAAAATATTTATCACCATCGACAAGAAGGCCTGTCTCCGCTGCAGGCGGCCATTCAAGGCGCCCGTGAAATGGCGATGCCGGTTACATTCAGCATCCTGACTAACATCGCAACCTTCATGCCGCTGTTGTTCATTCCCGGATTTACCGGCAAAATCTTTTTTATGATTCCGTTAGTCGTGATCACGGTTTTCTTGCTGTCTCTCGCCGAGAGCTTATTCATTTTGCCGAATCATCTCGGACACCTAAAACCATTGAAAAGCCAAGGTATTCAGGCCAAAATTCATCATTATCAACAACGTTTCAGCGATGGCTTTCGGCGCTGGACACTGCATCGATATGGCCCATTTCTCGAAAGCGTACTCGAGCATCGCTATCTGACCGTCACATTGGCATTCTCATTATTGATTGCGGCATTGGCCTATGCCGCTAGCGGACGTATGGGCATGACCTTATTTCCGAAGGTCGAATCCGATTATGCACAAGTCACTTTAACGATGCCGTTTGGAACGCCGTTCGAAAAAACCGAGGCCATCGCCCGACACTTGTCGGAAGCGGCGCGTCGCGTTGTATCAAACGTTCCGAACGGCGACCTATTATTGAAAGGGCAATTTACCGAATTCGGCACAATCGACAGACAACAGACGCTCGGCAGCCACTTGGCTACCGTACGCACCTATCTGGCGCCTCCTGAAGTTCGCGACGACATTCTTAGTACCGAACAGTTTACCCGGCGCTGGCGCATCGAGGCCGGCGAGATTGCCGGCATCGAAGCGATTTTATTCGAATCGGACGCCGGCGGTCCCAGCCGGGGCCCGGCAATCACCGTCGAACTTAATCACCGTGACATACAAGTCCTGGAAAAAGCAAGCAAACGCCTTGCGCAAATGCTTAGCGCCTACCCTATCGTTAATGACGTCGACAGCGGCTTGACCAGCGGCAAGGAACAATTGGATTTTACGCTGTTACCCGAAGGGAGAAGCTTGGGCCTAACGGCACAAGATGTTGCGCGGCAAGTCAGAAATGCGTTTTTCGGCGCCGAAGTGCTTCGTCAGCAACGCGGTCGCAATGAAATCAAAATCATGGTCAGGCTGCCCGAAAACGAGCGCATGTCGCTAAAAAACGTCGAAAACCTAATGCTGCGTACGCCGGCAGGAATCGAAATTCCTCTTACCGAAGCCGTGCAAATCGAACGCGGCCGCGCCTACACCGAAATCAACCGCCGTAACGGCCGACGCAATATCCAAGTCAAATCGGGGGTCACGCCACGCAGCCGCGCGGGAGAAATCATTAACGACCTCAAAGCCACCGAACTGCCGCGCCTGCAAGAAGAATTCCCGGGATTGCAATATAGCTTTCAAGGGAGTCAAGCCGAAATGGCCGATAATCTCAGCAGTCTCAAAATCAGTTTTGTCTTTGCACTGCTGGCGATCTACGCAATGTTAGCGATTCCATTCCGCAGCTACATTCTGCCGCTGATCGTCATCGTCAGCATTCCGTTCGGCATCATCGGGGCTATATTAGGGCATTTGTTGATGGGTTACGACCTGAGTATCCTTAGCATGCTGGGTATCGTCGCCCTATCCGGCATCGTCGTCAACGATTCGCTGGTATTGATCAATTATGCGAACGAACATCGCATCGGCAGTGCCAAAACACCGTTACAAGTCATCAAAGCCGCCGGAATTCAGCGCTTCAGGCCAATACTGCTAACCACGCTAACCACTTTTTTCGGCTTAATGCCAATGATTTTGGAAACATCTAGACAAGCGCGAATGTTGATCCCGATGGCGATTTCAATCGGTTTCGGCATTTTGTTTGCGACCTTGATTACACTCGTACTGATTCCGTCGTTATATCTGGTTGCCGAAGACGTTAGGGTCTTGGTTCACAAGTTGAAAATTGCATTTTCAGCCAAGGATTAGGATTTCGCAAAAAATAACTTCTTGGAGCTATGAGTTTTGTAGCGCATCTAAGGCAGTGTTAAGGGAAACAACAATGTTACCAAGCTCGGCTTATGCAACTAATAACACAGGACAACCGAGCCGATCGGCAAACAACGACGCTGCACTTTGTGAAGACTCAGGGTCGGATCTATCGGCGCGTAGCACGACGATACTGCAACCGCGTTCTAAGACATATTGCATGATCGAGTCGTAACTTCGACTTGATTGAATAAAGAAATGAGAAGCGAGATTGCTACCCGCAAGCAAAACTTTAGCTTGTTGCTCCATTTCGGCAATGCCGTTATCGGATTGCCTCTGTAAAATAATGTTGAGCCCCGATTTTTGCGATATGGCAATATCGATAGCCAATTTAAGTGCTCGTTCCGATCCTTCCGCACCATCATAAATTACCCAAACCGGAGGACTAAACTTTTTAACGGAAATCTTTTTAATCGCCAACGACCGATTACCGCGCGGTCTATCCAAAAGCAATAAATCCATGGTAGCGGCTGCCGCCATCGCCTCGGCCAGATAATGACCGCGAACGACTGTCAATGATATCGTCAACTCAGATTGTTTCGCCAACTCCTCGAGCTGTTGACGAATTCGCTGGATCCGGCGGGCCGATGCCGAACCGACTCGGTCGGCATCGAACTTGAGCTCCGCACTGGTCACTCTATCCACTTCGGTCGCAAAAGGAAGACCCGCCAAATGAAACAAATTAATGTCTTCGATAAACAAAGCTGTTAGTTGTGCCCCTTGCGACCTCGCCAGGCTTGCCGCCAACTCCAACAAGGCAGAGTCTTGCAGAGCATCGACAGCAATCAACATTTTTTTTGGGGTAACGTTAAGGTCAATCATGGCCGTTGCTTTTCGACAAAAAGGCCTGACTGATTTCGGTAAACCGAGCTAATTGCGCATCGACCTTACCGTTCACCGTATCCTTCGGAAACACGCCATTTTCATCAGGATCGCCCGCTACCATTCCGGTCAATAACTCCAAGGCTTCATCGACATTTTTCACCGCATAGATATGAAACTGCCCGGATTGAGCGGCATGCACGACATCCCAGCGCAGCATCAAATGCTTGATATTTGCAGAAGGTATGATCACGCCTTGAGTGCCGGTCAATCCCTGCTTTCTACAGATATCGAAAAAGCCTTCAACTTTTTCATTGACGCCCCCTATCGCCTGCACACGTCCTAACTGATTGACCGAACCGGTCATCGCCAAATCCTGACGTAACGGGATTTGGGTCAGCGATGATAGAATCGCGCACAATTCGGCAAGCGAGGCGCTATCGCCGTCGACACCTCCATAGGACTGCTCGAACACCAACGTCGCCGACATCGAAAACGGCTTGCTTCGGGCGTATCGGGAGGTGATGAAACCGGCCAAAATCAACACGCCTTTCGAGTGAATCGCGCCGCCCAATTCGGTTTCCCGTTCGATATCGATCAATTTGCCGTTACCGAGGCGCGTCGTCGCGGTAATCCGGGAGGGCTGACCGAAACTGAATTCGCCGATCTGCAACACCGACAAGCCATTGATCTGACCTGACACGCTGCCTTGCGTATCGATCAACACCGTACCGCGCTGAATATGCTCGTAGAGTCTTTCCCTAATCCGATCCAAACGATAGACCTTCTGATCGATCGCCTGCTGTACATCACTGGCATTAATGCAATCGTGTCCGTTTTGTCCGGCCCAATAATCAGCCTCTATCAGTAAATCTTTGATGCTGCGCAAATGCGTCGAGAGCTTTTCGGCATCGCCGGTCATCCTAGCGCTATGCTCGATCACTCGCGCGACGGCATCCCGGCTCAAGGACTGCAATTTTTCCTGCCTTGCAATCGTTGCCAAAACTTTTGCGTATTCGATCGCCGAGTCTTCTCGGCCCACTGTATCGTCGAAATCGGCAGCGACTTTAAATAAGTCCTGAAACTCGGGATCGTAATAATTCAACAAATAATAAATCAGCCGATCGCCCAACAGAATCAATTTCAATTCGAGCGGAATCGGCTCCGGTTCAAGCGCCGATGTGCTAATTAGACTAAGGCTTCGCTCCAGCGATTCGATGCGAATTTCGCCGGATTGCAGTGTCCGCTTCAAGCTTTCCCAGGCATAAGGCTGCATCAATAATTTGCGCGCATCGAGTATCAAATAGCCACCGTTCGCTTTGTGCAATGCGCCCGGCTTGATCATCGTGAAATCGGTAACCAACGAGCCCATGACGGCTTCATGATCGCAGCGCCCCATCAAATTAGCGTAATTCGGATGATCTTCATAGACGACCGGCGCGGTTTTGTTATCGCTCAAGTCGACCATTAAATTCACTTGATAACGCTTGAAAGGATCGGATTGCTGCTGCATCTCCAAAAACGGCAACGCCGATTCGCGGTGTGGAATGAAGTCGCGTACATGGCCGATAATATCACGTTCGATCTCGTCAAGATAATCGAGAACGGTTTGTTGATCGCCGTAAGTCTCCTTGAGTTCATGGATCGAATGGCCGACTGCAAATTCGGCCACTTCGCGGTTCAGATCTTTGATTTTACGCTTCGTTTCCTTACGCCAGGCAGGAAACTTCTTGAGCAGTTTTTGCAGACGTTGCTGTAATTCAATGATCGATTGCTGAATTCGCTGCTGCTCTTCCTTGGAGAGTTGATTGAAGCGTTCGGCATCGATCACTACATCTTTTTCATCGACCGGCGCGAACGCATAGCCGGTCGGGGTTTCGGTTAGGATGATATGGGCGTTCGCGGCTTCTTCACGCAATCGGTTAATTTCTCGAAACTCGCGATGCCGCGACTCCTCCTCGATTTCCTCGACTCGCGAGCGGTATTCGTCGCCTTCGAACGACGCCGGTAAGGCGATTCTCAGTTCATCGATCAATTGCTCCATATCTTTTTGGAACAATTTGCCTTTTCCTGCGGGCAAGGACAAAAGCCGAGGCTTGGCCGGTTGATCGAAGTTGAACACATAACACCAATCCGAAGGAATTTTTTTATGTGCGGCTTCCTGCTCGACCAACTGCATAACGGTCGTCATCTTGCCGGTTCCCGAGGGTGCCAATGCAAAAATGTTATAACCGGCTTTATCGACTCGAATCCCGAACCGAATCGACGCAATAGCCCGCTCCTGCCCGACGATGATTTCGACATCCTTGAGTTCGTCGGTGGTTTGAAAGTTTAAGTCGCCAACGCTACAAGGTTTATAAAGTAATGCTGTCTCCAGAGGTACAATTTTCATTTTATCCCTGCCTTTTTATATAACCAACAGCATTAGAACATATACTTATCGAAGCCACAATTGAGAGCTATCAGATGTCGCTCCGGTCTAATGGCTTACTAAAATAATATCCCTGAAAACCATCGCAACCGCATCTGTACAAATGCTCTAGCTGCTCCCGCGTTTCAACGCCTTCGGCAATCAAATCAAGCTTCAAATGTTTCGACATGCCGATAATTGTCTCGACGATCACCGCATCGTTATCGTTGATTCCCAAGTTAACTACAAAAGTCTTATCGATTTTCAATTGATCGATCGGCAATCGGGTCAAGTAAGATAACGAAGAATAGCCGGTACCGAAGTCGTCGATTGAAAAGCGTAAACCTAATTCTTTTAGCGCATGCATCTTTTCGATAATGCCCTTGACATTCTGAACGATCAATCCTTCGGTAATTTCTAAAATAATATGCCGGGGATCGACTCCCGTCGATCTGACGATATCGTTAACCAAATCGATAAAGCCAGAAGCGCTAAATTGTTTTGGACTGATATTGACTGAAATATGAGGAACTTCCTTCCCTGCCCTGCGCCAAGCCACCCATTGCTCGCATGCCTTGGTCAGTACTTGACTACCGATTTCGACAATTAAACCGGTCTCTTCGGCTAGTGGAATAAAATCCTGCGGCGAAATGACGCCTTGCTCGGGATGCTGCCATCTAACCAATGCTTCGTAACCAAGTAATTTTTTATGATAATTAAATTGAGGCTGATAAACTAATCCCAGGTGATCGTGAACCAATGCATTTCTAAGCTCCTTCTCCAGTTGCAGTCTTTGATTGACTTTATCTTGCATATCGGGATGAAAGAAACAATAGGTGTTCTTTCCGCTGTTTTTCGCGGCATACATTGCCGTATCGGCTTGTTTCAACAAATGATCGAAGGTATCCCCGTTATTCGGAAACAAGGTAATGCCGATACTCACCGAAACACGCAGCTCATGCCCCTCCAGTAAATAAGGCATTAATAATAGATCGAGAATTTTCTCGGCGACAACTTTAAGTTGGTTTGATGCAATTGTTTTATCATAAGAAAGATTGGACAAGACGATAACAAATTCGTCGCCGCCCAAACGGGAAATCATATCCTCATCTCTAAGATCCCTTCTAAGGCGATCGGCAACTTGCCTAAGCAACAAATCCCCGACTTTATGTCCCAAAGAATCATTGATGGTTTTGAAATTATCCAAATCCAAAAAAAACAATGCACCGTAAATCTTGAAACGGATCGTGGTAGCCAACTCTTGCTTTATTCTCTCCTCGAGCAAACTGCGGTTGGCGAGTCCGGTTAGCGAGTCGTAATGCGCCAAGGTCCACAGATCGGCCTGTGATTTCTTGATTTGAGAAATATCGCTGAAGACTGATATATAGTGAGCTGGCTTGCCTTCTTCGCCGATCACATTGATCGTTTGCCAGGCAGGAAAGACATCTCCGGATTTCTTTTTGTTCCAAATTTCGCCCTGCCAACGCTTATTGGTCGTAATACTTCGCCACATTCGGCGGTAAAAATGGATATCTTGTTTACCTGAAGAAAGAATCTTGGGGGTTTTACCCAGAACATCCTGTTCGGTATAACCGGTAATATTTGTGAATGCGGGGTTTACATAAAGAATACGCGTCGATTCGTCTGCAATCATCATCGCGTCGGAAGTCGCTTCGAACAAGGTTTTGTAGATTTCCAGCTTAATTTCAATCGACTCGGCATCCACGCTCGATAGGCTTTTGTTGTCTCCTGAGCGTCTATTCGCCGGAAATCGATGTTCTTGTTTTTGCATGCAGCCCTCTTAAACTACCAGCAATTCGCAGGCGCTTAAATCCAACAAAAAACGGATCTATACACTGAAAACATCGACACACCCTTAGCGAGTACATCAAAACTTTCAGAACAAACAACCATTAAAAAGGAAATCTACACAATGCTGTAATCCGACTGTCTAACGCCTCTGAAAAGCGTTACTTGGCGGCACGGGGGCTGGGGGCCGCATCAGGGGTAACTATTCAGTCCCCCGGAAATTATCGTTCCCACGCTCTGCGTGGGAACGCCTGAGTACCGCTCCAGCGGTACGAGAGACGCTAGAGCGTCTCGGTTTCCATTCCCACGCCGGAGCGTGGGAATGATAGGGGGGTGTGAATAATTACCATCAGGGTGACAATAGTAAATGAATTTGCCCGTTAGTAAAACAGATTTGTTCCCTATCTCACAAGTATATTTATTTTAAAAGCATTAATTGATTCAAATAACTGAGCGACACACTTGGTTATAATTTGAACATTGTTTTGTTTAAAAGTCGGTTCGCAGCCGTATTGAATACCTGGAAAACCTATGACCGATTTTAATTATTTTGCCGCGTCAGGATTCTATTTTCCGAGCATCTCGCTGAGCAATTTTTTCGAAGCCGGGCACTTAACGATGCTGATCGCGGCCTTATCTATCTGGGGCGTTGTACGTTATCACCGAAAATACCGCAATCTTCTCGTTGAGCATCATGACCAACAGCAAAAACTTAAACATCTACAGCTTGCAACAAACAGTGTATTTTACGAATGGAATCTCAAAACCGGAAAAATCGAAGGTTGCGAAGATTTCGCCAAACTATTCGGCTTTTCCGAACTCGAAAATGCTGTAAACCATGACCTTTTTCTGACAAAGCTTCATCCTGACGATCAAAACCGCATAAAACGTGTTTTCGAAGACGCCTTAATCCATCTTGATACATTTTCCGTTCAATATCGCTTACAAACTCCGAAACACGAAGTCATTCCTATTTGTCAATACGGCAAGATCACCAGGGGCCCGAGCGGTAAGCCGTTAAAAATACACAACGCAATTCAAAAAGGCGATAAGTTTGCCGATAAAGCGTCGAGCGAAGATAAGCAACTACACAAAATTGTTACAACATCGGGATTAATCGGGGTTATAACAATTTCTCCGGAAAGCCGGATTTTATCGGCTAACGAATATATCTATCGCCTCTCAGGCCATGATCAAACTACGTTAAAGAACGCCCCGTTGAGAACTTTACTTAGTTTTCCGAATTTGAACGAGCACTTTTTTTTCGCCCCAAACATCGAACATAGCCGTATCATTAAGGGTCAATTGATCCACAAAAACGGCAGAATCAGCAGCGTTAAACTGTCCGTCAACTCCGTTAGCAACGATTCCGATTCGATCGATTATTTTGTCATATTACTAGCCGATATTTGCGAGCATATTGAGGAAGATCGTAGGCTACTGGAGCGAGAACAACGGCATAAAAACACCCTAATCCGAGAAGTGCATCACCGAATCAAGAACAACTTACAAGGCATTTTCGGCTTATTGCAAAACAACGCATTGGAACACCCCGAAGCCAAGGCGATTCTCGAACAAAGCATGCTGCAGATTAACTCACTGGCAATTACTTACGGCTTACAAAGTAAAACAGAAAATGGGGAAATTTATCTATGCGACATTGTCCATTCCTCGACAGAATTTTGTCAGCGTTTATTTTTCAGCACCAATGAAACCATCGAACTGCAAATTCCCATCGACCATCCGATACGCGTCGATCGGGACAATGCCGTTTCGTTATCGTTAATCGTTAACGAACTATTACTCAATGCCATTAAACACAGCCACGGGGAAAACAAAAAACTCTCGGTTTCTCTGGATTTTGATAAGCATCATGCGATCTTTACCGTCAAGAACGAACCGGCTTCGCTACCCCAAGGTTTCGATTTCGAACAATCGATAAAAATCGGCACCGGACTTTCGCTAGTTAAAACATTGATGCCGGAACAATCGCAATTGTGTATTTACCAGACGAACCACTCAGTCAGCGCACAATTAACGATGATGCCGCCATTAATTTTTCATAAAAGCCAAAGCAATCCGTTTTATAGCTTAAGCAGCAGATAAGCCTATGATTACAAAATGCCGGTCCAATTCTTTACTTCCAGATGCTTTTCAATTAGATTACCAAATTAAATACAAACCCCAGCCCCCGCTTTGTATTCTCTTTATCGAATTATTGGTGCATCATAATCGAGCCAATTATGTTCGTCTAAAAGTAGTTAAACTTCAAACTTTTATATTCAGATTCGGACCTACCTTTTTTTCAACTTCGCTACGCCGCCAAGACCCTAGCCTGATTCCGCTATTGCGCGGATATGACTTTAAAATAATGTAGGAATAAGTTCGCTATATTAAATGCATGATTCACCGTAATTATTCACCCCCCCTATCGAATTTAGTTTCTAGGTTCACGTCTTCCTTATTGAACAAAAAACGAATCACTAACAAGCATATTTTGGAAACTATTTTTAGCGATTACCTAAGCGTTTACGACCGCACGGGCCTAAATTTAACTATTAATGAATAAAACAATACTTCTTGCCGACGACGACCGACTCATTCTTGGAACCATGAGCCGTGGACTACGGCTATCCGGTTATAATGTCTTAGAAGCCGCATCGGGCGATACGGCTATTAAACTTGCTCAAGACCAAAAGCCGGACATTGCGGTTTTAGATATCCGCATGCCGGAAATGACCGGTATTGACGTTGCTAAACATCTTGTACAAGTGCTTGACGTTCCAGTCATATTCTTGTCCGCCTATTCCGACGAAGACACAGTAAAAGCAGCCATCGCCTCCGGATGCATGAACTATTTGGTCAAACCCTGCAGTCTCGAACAATTGATTTTGACCATTGAAGCGGTACTCGAAAGAAACAAGGAAATCATCAATCTAAAATACGAAAATAAGCAACTCGACAAAGCGCTATCCCAAAGCAGAAGCGTCTGCATAGCGATTGGCCTGATAATGAAGAATCAACTCCTCACCGAAGAAGCCGCATTTGATTATTTACGCAAAAACGCCAGAGACCAGCGACGAAAAATAACCGAATTGGCCGAGGAAGTCATCCAAACCTTCGCCAGTCAAGACAATCTTAGCCAGACCCACTTATAATGTAACCATTCAGTACCCGGCAATTATCGCTCCCACGCTCTGAGTAGGAACACCTGAGTACCGCTCCAGCGGTACGAGACGCTAGAGCGTCTCGGTCTTCATTCCCA